>ONUN01000135.1 GCA_900320955.1 uncultured Methanobrevibacter sp.
AATGTGGAATAAAGTTTTAAATGAATATATTAAACCACCAATTAAAAAATTACATCCGCGCTACAATTCAGAAGTAAAATTAGAAATAGTTAATTAAAAATATATTAAAATAATATATAAAAATATAAATTTAATTTTCTAAAACACTATAATGCAAAAAAGAGGAATATTTCAAAAATTTAGGTGATTTTAATTCAAAAAATGTTTCGGTTTTTTTTTCATGGTTTTTCAATATATTTTTTAATTCTTATCTAATTCTTTGTTGCCTTCAATCGAACTCTAAGGAAAAGACTTGCTCAACAAAGAACCAAGAAAGTAAAAATTATAATGAAGTAGTGCTTTTGCATCAACACTCTTTTTTATATTTATTTTTTCAATATTTTTTTATATTTTTATAGATATATTATATACTGTATTAAATGTTTTTAACAATATGGTTACTGTGTATAAAGCATTTCTACTGAAATATTACTGGAGGTTTATATGATGAGGTATAAGAAAATCACAATCATGTTGATGCTTGCAGTTTTCCTGTTTGCAATCGCAGCTGCAAGCGCAAGTGATGTGAACGATACGATAGTGGCCGGTGAGGATACAGGCCAAATTGAATTATCTGTAAGCAATGAAATGGCTGCAGATAATTTGAAGACAAATGAAGAGAACATTACATTGACACAAGCAGATAATTGTGAAATAATTGGTGCTGATGGAATTGGTACCTTTTCAGAACTGCAAAAGGAGATTGATAATGCTGTAAACGGGTCTTTAAACCTGACTAGAGATTATCAATGGGATTCTGATTTTACAGGTTATGGAATAGTCATTAATAATCCGATAACAATTAACGGTAATGGGCATTATATTGATGCATCAGGTAAAATTAGGATTTTTGAGCTTAAGGCAAAAAGTGATGTGATTTTAGATGATATCACATTTAAAAACGGAAATACCGATGGATGTGGTGGAGCAATTAATGTATGGTATGATCTGTCCAACAGTAGTTTTACCAACTTGAACTTCATCAACAATACTGCTGCAGACAATGGTGGTGCAATCCGTTTCAGGTACTCATCCACAAACAATACATTTGAAAATATAATATTTGAAAACAATACAGATAAGAAAGACGGCGGAGCATTGTACATAGGTGCCAAATCTTTATCAAATACATTCACAAACGTAGATTTCATAAATAACTTAGCCAAGGGTAACGGTGGAGCTTTATATATTAAAGAGACATCTACATCAGATACCTTTGAAAATGTAGCCTTTGAAAACAATACTGTCCCTACAAAAGATGCCGGTGCCATCAATTTCCATGGAAAGGTAGATGGCATAACATTCAATGAAGTTTCATTCATTAATAATCGCGCTGAAAAAAGAGTGGGCGGAGCAATTAATATCGATGCAGGAATAGTTAATTCCGTATTCAACAACTCCTTCTTTTTTGATAATGTCGCTAAGACTGGTGGTGCACTAGGAATTACCGGAACCATTTCATCACTCACCTTTGAAGACACGCTATTTATAAATAACACTGCTTTAACAGATGATGGGGGAGCAATAAACATTGGGCCATGGGCTCACTCTGATTTGACCAACACTACATTTAAAAATGTTTTGTTTGCCAATAATACTGCTGCCCAAAATGGTGGTGCATTGTTCGTTACAAAAAACACCAAGTCAAATACCTTTGAAGATGTAATATTTGTAAATAATACTGCTAAAGGACGTGACGGAGGAGCTATAAGATTCGGTGCATTGAATTATCAATTCACTACACAAGACAATACCTTCGATAAGGTAATATTTGCCAACAATACTGCCAATAAGAATGGTGGAGCATTGTATGTAACCGGCGTGTCCACATCAAATGCCTTTGAATATATGATATTTGCAAATAACACAGCTAAAAACACTGATGGTGGTGCTATCAATTTCTATAAAGCAGTAAAAAATACAACATTTAATGAAATCATCTTTTATAAAAACAGCGCTCCTAAAAGCAGAAGCGGAGCAGTAAATTTCGATAAGGGAATGGAAAATAGCATATTCAACAATACATTATTTGTAGATAACAGTGCAAAAATTACTAGTGTGATTACCCTTTCAGGCGTAACATCATCAAATACATTTGAAAACACCGAATTTTTAAATAATACTGCACAATATTATCTTATTTATATTAATAATGCTACTTCTGACAATGTAATTAAAGATTCCATATTCCTGAACAATAATGCAAGTCAAATTAATGTCAAAAACGGAAATATTCAACTGACTGATAACTGGTTTGGAAATAATGCTACAAATTATGATGTGAATCCTAATGTGAATGATAATCTGGATAATTGGCTATTTCTGAATGCGACAGCAAGTCCTGCTGCAATTAATTTAAACCAAACATCAACAATTAAATTTAAATTTTATTCATTCGACAACAATACAAAAACCGTCAAGGAGTATGATAAATCAGTATTGGTCTTTTTAGAGTTAGATTCAACACTTGGGTTGGTGAATACTCCTATTGCATTAATAAATGAGGAGATAACATACACACCTTCACAAGAGGGAAATGGAACAGTAACAGCTAGACACTTAAATGCATACTACACAATTACTATAGAAAACTCTAAAATACCTACAGTCATTAAACCTGCTGCTGAATCTTATGAAGTATATGTGGATGATACTTGTGGTAATCTTGCTGTTCTTCAAAATGAAGACGGAAACAATATAACTGAGGAATATACATTAACCTACACTTCCAACAATGAATCTGTTGTTAAGATTGTAAACGATTCATTTGTTGCTGTCGGTGAAGGTAGTGCCATCATTACTGTTTCATTCAACGGCACTGACAGATTTGCGGCTGCTGAAAGCAAAACCATTAATGTAAGTGTGAAAAAGATTCCTACTGAAATTGTATCTTCTGCAGTGACAACAGTTTATAATGTTGACAAAAACCTCGTAATTACTTTAAAGGATGTCAAAGGCAATTCAGTCAGTGGAGTAGATATAACCGTTGACCTTAACGGTGCTAAAACTTACACTACCGACAAGAACGGTCAGGTTAAAGTTCCAACCAAAGGATTGGCTCCTAAAGCATACACTGCAAAAATAACCTTCAAAGGCAACGCAAAGTATGTCAACTCATCCAAAAGCGTCAAGGTCACTGTCAAAAAGGCTGCTTCTAAAATTGTCGCCAAGTCCAAGACCTTCAAGACAATCACCAAAACCAAAAAATACGCAATAACATTAAAGAACAATATTGGTAAGCCAATCAGCAAAGCTGTTGTGTACTTGAAAGTCGCAGGCAAGACCTACAAGGCCACTACCAACTCCAAAGGTAAGGCTACCTTCAAAATCACTAAGCTCAACAAGAAAGGAAACTTCAAGGCTACCGTAACCTTTAAGGGAAACAAATACTACAAGCAAGTGGCCAAAAAGGTTACAATTAAGGTTAAACAGGTTTGGAAAACAGTTTCAAAAGGAAGCAAAGAATCTGCAAAAGTTAAAAAGATCCAACGTGCTTTGAAAAACAATGGATACTATTTAACCTACCAAGGCCACTACCTTAAAGTAGACGGTATCTATTGGGACTGTACTGTAAGGTCTGTCAAAGAGTTCCAGCATGACAAAGGATTGAAGGTAACTGGTAAGGTTGATGAAAAGACTGCCCTAAAACTAGGATTAATTAAAGGATAGGGGATTTTATTTCCCTATTTTTTCTATTTTTTTAAATCATTTCACCATCAATATAATTCAATGTTTGCACCGGCATTATTGGAATAGATTTCAAAACAATACTTTTAATGATTTGTATTTCACATTAGCGTCATGCTTTCTAATAATATACTTACTTTATAAATGTACATATATACGTGTAAATCCTAAAATTGGAAACATTTATAAGGCACTAATTACTAACATTATATTAACAAAATATATATGCCAATTCGTACCATCACTATATCAGACGTTTTGTATGAATTGTCGAAAGTAACTTTTCGGTGATAACATGACAATAATGAATTTAATTGAAAATGCATTTTCAAAAAACGATTTTGAAAGGGTTATAAGGCTTTGCGATGAAATCCCAGAAAACCAAAAAGCAA
>ONUN01000105.1 GCA_900320955.1 uncultured Methanobrevibacter sp.
ACATAATGTACAAACATGACAATATCTTAAATCCAATATATGTGCTACACTACCAATCTTCCAAATTTTAGCAGCTTTCGGACAAATATCATAACAGTTTCCACATCCAATACATTTATCTTCATCAACTAAAATTTGCAACATAATTTCACCTTTTTATAATTTTAAAGTAGCTACAGACATTGCCTTAAATCCTACAAAGACTTCTTTTCCAATACTAAGATTTAATTCTTTTTCAGCGGATAAAGTAATGTCTGAAAATAGATAAACTCCTCCAACATCAATTTTTACACGAATAACCTCATTTTGAAGTCTCATTTCAACAATTTGTCCTTTTAGGATATTGCGTATACTGGATGTCTGAGGTTCCAACATTAAGAAAATATTATCATAACTTATCAATGCCAATAACTTGTCTCCAACTTCATAATTTCTATTCAGTGGAGCATTGATTTCAAAATTGTGCATTTTAATTGTCATGACGCCTCTTGCATCATCAACATTGACTACTTCAGCTTCAATTTCATTAACATCTTTATGAAGTTCCATAATGGCATTGATTTTTTTACACTCTTTTAAAATTGAATATCCTTCTTCAGTGAGAGATGTTCCTCCACCCCCACCTTTGCCTCCTTTAGTGGTATTGACAATTTTAACATCAAGTGAAGATTCAATTTTATCAATATAATTTAATGCAGTCCTATAAGAAACATCGATGGACTTTGCAGCTGCAGTAAGAGAACCTGTATCCAAAATAGACTCTAGAAGTTTGAATTTCTTACTGTCCAACAAGAAAGAATTACCATCAACATTAATTTTATATTCAACCCCTGCTTTTACATCAGTCATATTATAATCCCCCAATTATAACTGATATTGTTTATATTTTTTATATATTAAACAAGAGGGCCTAATTTAGAGGAATAACCCCTTAATGTCTCAATATCGTCTTCTGTGAAAAATTTAACTAAAATTAATGCAAAGAAATAAACAATCATACAGAATATAATTCCAGGGAATAACCATAAAGCGGTTTTAGGAATGAAATAACCTACTACACCCATAATTAATGTTGCAATCAATATTTTAATAACAGATCCTGTCGGAGCTTTGGTTTTAGTAAGTTTAAATACAAAATAAACGCATGGAACCATCATAAGGAAACAGGCAATTGTAGTTGCGGTTGCACCACCTGCAATTCCCAAAATCGGAGCTAAAATCCAAGAGAGAACCCCAGTTGCAACTGAACCGAATATCAATATGTACATAGGAATCCTCGGATTTCCAACACCCTGAACTATACTGGTTGAAATAGCAAAAATAGAATAGAAAGTCATACCAATAGCCAATATTCCTAAAGCAGCAGCACCATTAACATAAGAAGGATTTTTAAAGTAAAATACCTGTAAAGTAGGAACAGCAAATAAGGCAAGTCCAATACACATTGGAACTACAAACAGCAATGAGATTTTATAGGATTGACCAACATACTTCTGAAGTGATTCAATGTCCTTGAGTTTAAACGCTTCAGAGGAAGCAGGCAAAATTGTAGTTGCAACAGAAATGGAAATCATTAACGGTAGCCTTGAAATAGGATCTGCAGCAGTGAAGAATCCAACGCTTTCAAGTGTTAAAAACTTACCCATAACCAATGTACAGATATTGAAAATAAGCATTTCAGCAATAGCAGTTATGATAACAGGAATAGCGAACTTAATCAGCATGATTGCAAGCTTCAGCTCTTGGGAATGCGAAAACTTAAAATCATCACTATATTTCGGAATATATTTCGGCATGTAAACTTTAAATATATAAACTGCAGTGAATGCCGCAAGAGCATAACCGATTACAGTACCCCATACAGCACCGACAACTGATAAGCCCATTAAAATAAATCCAACAGCGAACAAGATCATGAACAATTGCTCTACAGCACGGGTATAAACGATATATTCCATTTTATATACACCTTGGAATGCACCCCTTAAACCACCCAAAATTACACTGAATGGAGTTATGCATCCAATAATTTGAATTGGAACTAATGTTTCAGGCTTTTTTAAAAAGACATTCGCCATAAGCGGAGCAATAACAAAAATCATTAAAACTCCCAAAACCAGCCCGATACATATCATCATCTTTAAAGACGTATACACCGTCTGTCTGGCCATATTATGGTCATCAACAGCCTCATATTCTGCAATATATTTGGATATCGCTGGAGGAAGTCCTCCTGAAGCCAAAGTTTGAAAAATACCCTGATAAGACATGGTAATTCCTAAAATACCAGTACCGGTAGGGCCTAAAAGTGTTGCCATTAAAAAACGGTAAAGGTAACCACCGATACGGAAAATTATGTTACCAATGAAAATTATCAAACTACCTCTTACCAACTTATTTGCCATAATATACCTTTAAAAATTAGTTATTTATAATATACTTGATTGTACTATTTAAATGTACTTATTTAAAAAATTTTCAAATTCATGTAAAGTCCTGTCTAGAGAGTCCATTCCGTAACTATCCTCTTTAATATCATCTATTGAGTCATTAGACCAGAATGAAGCTCCCAAGTTTGAGCCAAAAGGTCCGCCACTTACAGGGATTATACCATGAATCATGAAGTATGTAATATTTTTTAGATGTGCAAAATCCTGACCGCCTGTTCTGTCTCCACCAACAGCGATGCTCATGCCTATTTTTCCCCTTAACAAATTGTAATCGATAGCTTCAAGAGCTCGTGTCCTATCCATGATTGATGCAAGATTAGAGCTTATTCCTCCGCTTTGAATTGGGGTGGCCAATATTATTCCATCGGCGCTCTGAAGACCTTCATAAACAACTGCCATATCATCATCTATAATGCATTTTTTATTTTCCAAACAGTAATCACAATGCATACAAGGCTTAATGTCCTTTCCCATGCATGTAAAAATTTCAGTTTGAAAATTATGACTTTCAAGTTTGCCCAATGCATTTTTTAAAACATATTCTGTAGTATTGTTACGGGGACTGGCACAAATTCCAAATATTTTCATAAAAATATTATGTGAAAATTAGTTAAAATATGTTGGTAATTGTGATGGAATTTAAAAAAAAGAAAAATTAAATAGAGAAATTAATCCCTATTTTTTTACAGTAATTTTAACTGTTTTAGTTAAAGCATTATAGTATTTGTTTCCTGCAAAATTAACTTTAGCAGTGTATTTACCTATTTTAGTTAATTTAGTAATCTTAAATATGGCTTTACCTTTAGCATTGGTAGTTGCCCTATAAGTTTTACCTTTAACTTTTAAAGTTACTTTAACTTTTTTCATAGCCTGGTTTTTGTTGTTTTTCAAAACAATAGCATAGTTTTTAATTTTAGTTTTAACCTTGTAAGTCACTTTTGTTTTAGCAGTCATTTTAGGAGTTGCCTTTTTAACTACAACTTTAGTTTTTAAAGTAGATGCCTTGTAGTCATCATTTCCTGCAAATCTAACAGTAACAGCATAAGAATTTTTAGGAGCTAAATTAGGAATAGCAACACTAGCCTGACCTTTAGCATTTGTAGTTCTAACATAATTCTTACCATTTAAGTTAATGGTAACTTTAGCACCTGAAATTGCTTTTTTATTATTTTTGTCCTTTAAAGTGACAACTAAGTTTTTAGCTACATTGTAAACTTTTGTTACAGTTGGAGCAGTGATTTGAGTTTCATTTTTTACAACTACAGGAGTTTCTTTTTTGGTTAAGACGACAACTTGTTGTAATGCAGTAAACATGTTATTATTGAGAATAATGGAAATTTCATTATTATCTTTAACAGTTTTGCTTATATCTTTAGCGTAAATGTTAATTTGGTCACTTAAAGTAGTATTCCAAGCATCATCATCTTTTTCACCGTTAACGACAATAGAAGCCCTATCATCTTTAGCACCAGCACCGAAAATATATGCAACAGCACTAGCAACATCGGAAGAATCTACTTTCAATACGGAATCTACTGAAATAGGCCTATTAGCACCATTACCAGTCATACCAACAAGATCAGCACCATTATAAATGTATGCATTTTTAATGATTGTACTTCCGGTAGTATTGTATAAGTAAATTAAGATACTTGGATAAGCACCAGTTGAGTGAGTTTTGTTTAAAACGAAAGTATTTTCTCCTGTTTTGATTGAATCAGTTACATCATAAACAATTAATCCATAACCTGAAGTGGATACGATATTTGCCTGATCCCTACTAAATGAAACAACAGATGGTTTTACACCATTAAAGGTCACATTGTATAAGTTTTCATCATCAGCACCACCGTAACAATATGGAGCATAAACGAAGGCTTTAACAATGGTTGAATCATCAGATAAAGTTACATTCCATGTATCAACCCTGTTAGCTGTACCGCTAGCATAAGCACCAGCCACATCAATGACAATATCACCGGAAATGGTGACATTCAAGAAAGATTTTAAGCCATTATTAGGATAAGCATATTCTTTAGGCAAATAACCATTATATAAAATAGCTGCATTAATAGATGACTCGTTTAAAAGTTCATCTTTTAAGAATAACTGAGCAGTATAATTAACCTTATTATAAGAACCACTGGCACCGGTGGAAACAGTAGTATTATCAGCAGGCCTTATGGTCTCATCGATTAAAGTTATTTTTTCGGAACTGGAATTTATATAAACTTCAGTGGAATTTACAACATTACCGTCTGCCAATAATTTAATGACATATTTACCGTTTTTATTTGTATTTACATTGATGGTAAATTGATTAAAAGTAGCCGGATAAACAATATCCAAATTAGAATTTTTACGTTCACTAGCTAAAGAAACACTAGCTCGGACAGCACCAGGTTTAGCAGTCAATACGGATAAAACATTTTTATAAGATACACCATAACTTCCAGCAGTTCCAATAGCAGTGAATTCTGTTTTTTTACTGCTGTTGAAGTAATCAGCAATATCCCATTTGTTATATTGATAATAATTACCAGATTTGTGCTCAGCATCTGTTAAAAATTCACCATTCACGAGATAAGTAGCATCCTGACTGGAAAGAGCAATATTGGTTAAGGACATATCCAATACATTAGCTAATGCGGAAGTATCAAAAATGAGGGTTGTATTTGAATTTGTCCAAATTTGATTATCATTTACCCAATAATTAATGATATCATTATCACCATCATCATATGCTAAAACTAATCCTATTAACTTTATTCTACCATCAAATGATTTATTTTCCATTTTAAAGGTATCAACTTTAATTTTTAAATTTGTTCCATTTAATCCATTCAATAAGTTAGTTACATCATAATGAATCATATAATCTGAATAACATTTTGTAGTGTGGTTATTTACAGTATAAACGGTTCCATCACTTGAGCCTTCTTCAGACCATAAAGATTCGGAGTAACTTTCATTTCCATTAGCGGTTGAAATACTTACATTTGCATTAGCACCATAGGTATTTTTTGCACTACCGCCGTAAACGTTCACATAAACATCAGCACTTTTAATTGTCTTAGCATCAGAAGGAATATCATAACTTAGTTCACCACTTGTAGACCATGGATTTTCAGTTGCAACATCCACATCCCCTGAAACAGTTCCGGAAACTTGTTCAGTATCCCCAATAACTGTTTCTTCACTTGTAGAAATAGCATTATCCACATCCTGAGCAGATATAGCACTAACACTAAAAACAATTATGAAAACCAAAAATATTGAAAATATTAAACTCTTATTTTTCATAATCTCACTTAATTACATTTCTC
>ONUN01000106.1:0-11555 GCA_900320955.1 uncultured Methanobrevibacter sp.
GTCTTTTAAATCAATTATTGGTAGAGAATTATTGTCTGCAACCCTAAATACAATGTTTAAAACACCTGTCTGTGCTTCAGATAAATTCAATATCTTAGCCAAAAGAGTCGGACCCATTTCAGACAATGTGACCCTTACAGGAAGTCCTTTTTGACCAAATAAATCCCAAAATTCAACAGGATATGCCTGATATTTGAATCCCTTTTCTGCAAGACCATATTTATCAACATTGGCTTTGATTTTTTCTGTTTCTGAGCCTATTTTTGCAAGTCCTGAAATATCTCCTTTCATATCAGCCAAAAATACTGGAACTCCCAAATCCGAAAAGGATTCAGCTAAAGTCTTTAAAGTAATTGTTTTTCCTGTTCCAGTTGCACCAGCTATTAAACCATGCCTATTAGCCAGTTTAGGCAATAAACTCACACATGTGTTTTCATTACAACCTATCAATATTTTTTCATCTGCATACATGCATTTCACCCGTTTTCTATTTTCTTAATTAACCAATTAGTTTTTTTGACAAAATTCTGTCTATTATACGCTTTAGCTATCCTTTTAATAGCGTCTAAATTTTTAACGAAGTTATCCAACCATGAGAATATATCCCCAGGATAGACTTGAATTTGATATTTTCTAAATAACTTATTTGATATATCTTGCGGATCCTTACCTTTAAGTCTTTCGTGAACAATGACTTCTGAAATTCCTCTTTGCATACAGCTGCAAAACGGCCTGTCCTGACATTTGCATTGCATGAAATCACTTTGAAGAGCTATCAATGCATCCTGGAATTTTTTATCGACCTTTTCAATGGCCTCACCTGAAGATATGATGTCTAAAGTTGATTCAGCAAATAATCTTGTGGAAAATTTAATCTTTAATGCATTGGAAATTTGATTGTGAATGACATTTGACAGATATGCATTTTCAAACATTTCCAAATCCAGTGCCATCGCCAAAGGAGAATGCCCAACATATCTTTTCAAATAATTGTAATCATTCAGAGTATTTTTGATGAATTCCGCATCCTCAATTGATAAAAATGACACTGATGTTGCCCTTCCATATTTTGTTACGGAGAGTTTATTATTTGGACTTCTCTCAATCAATCCCAAGTCATCCATTTCATCAACAGCTATCTTAATGCTTATCGGAACATCAATATTCTTATAAAATTTATTCAACTCTTCAAAAGACCTTATTGAAGTTGAAGATATGTCTGCAAGAATCTGTTCATAAGATGATTCCTCATCATATTCAATGTATACATCTTCACTATTGCTTTCTAAAAGGTCCAATGCCATCGCCTCTTCCGATTCACCTGCAAAATCATTTCCAATCTCAGGAATCAAATAAACAATACCTCTATCATGATAGGAAGGTCTTCCTGCACGACCAAGCATTTGTGCAAATTCATTTGGATTGATCCATTTATTTCCCATTACCAATGAATCAAATATTACCTGGGAAGCCGGGAAGTCCACACCTGCCGCAAGAGCCGCAGTAGTTACAACACAGGATATTTTACCCTTGTCAAAATCCTTTTCTATTTTTTCCTTTTTATAATAGGACAATCCTGCGTGATATGCTCTTGCATTTACATGTTTATTTGTTAAGAAATTTGTAATCTGATGAGTTTTACGCCTTGAATTTGTAAATATTATAGTTTGACCCCTAAAGCCTTTTTTGGATTTGGTATTATACTCCCTTTTAACCAATCTCTGCATCAGATGACGTTTTTGAGACTCATTTCTAACATAAACAAGATGCCTTTCCAAAGGAACCGGCCTCTCGTCATACTTAACAAGCTTCATATTAAATTCATCCGCTAAAAATTCGGGATTTTTCACGGTTGCAGACAATCCTATAATTTGAGTTTTGGGATACAAATGCTTTAAACGCTTAATCAAACCGTTTAGACGTGTTCCACGGTCTTCATCATCAATCATATGAATTTCATCTATCAAAACAACGCCAAGATTTGATAAACTGTTGGAATTGCCGTTTCTTAAAAGATAATCGATTCCTTCATAAGTTGCAACAACAATGTCTGACTTTGAGACATCTGAATCCGGAAGATTTAACTCACCTTTTGCCTTTACACGATTTCTTCCTACCTTAATGGCTACCTTTAATCCTAATTTTGAGTATTTCTTTTTGAAATCTCTGTATTTTTGATTTGCAAGGGCGACCAATGGAGTTAGAAATACAAATTTTTTACCTTTCAAAGCCTCAGTAATACCTGCAAGCTCACCAACCAATGTTTTACCGGAACCTGTTGCACTTACAACAAGCAAATCATCTCCCTTTAGGAGTCCTTCCTTAATTGCCAAATATTGAACCGGCAAAAGTTTAGTGTTTCCTGAGTCCAAAAGAATTCGCTTAAACTTTTTTGGAATTTTTAATCTTTTCATATCAACAGGAGGAATGATGTGCTTGGATTTTCCGGTCTTATCAAACAATGTCAGATTTCTATTCTTTATTGCATCAAAGTGGGGAGACAAAACAGATAAAGTCTTTTCCAGACTTCCTGTTTTTTCCAATGTTTTTTTAAGATTTCTAAAAATAGCTTTGTCAAATCCTTGAAGTTTTAACTCTTCTTTTATTGTGTCATGAGCACATTCTTTGCAAATCAGTTGATTATTATATTTATAAGAGTAAGATGAATTGACAATTGTAATATTTCCTTCAAATGCGCAGAAATCACAAACCTGTGTTTTTCTGACTTTAATATTATATGATTTTAGGAATTTTTCCACCTTTTCATCAGGTGTTGCAAGAAAAACAGCCTGGGAGCGAAGTAACTTAATGACTTCTCCCGGCGGCAGCAATTTTTCATTTAATGTGGAGTTATCCTTAAAGTTATAATCAGCTACAAACCTTGAAATATCAAGGGAATCTCCTTCATGCCGGAACTTGATATTTCCAACAAATTCAGGTTCTCTTTTATGGTTCAGCGCACCTTTTGGAGAACCGATTGGATATAACTTCCACTGTTTTTTGACTTTCTTTAAAACTAGCATTGATAATATTATATATTTAATTGTTAATTAAGTTAATCCAGATTCAAATTGAATATCTACAGATTTTCACCATGAGGCCTTGGAACTTTCAGTGCCAAGTCATCAGACTTCCAACTGCCTCCGTCAAAAGCAGGATCATAACCGCAATTTTCACAGTAAGGCTCATTATCTGCCAGTATTGAACTACATCTTGGACAAATTTTCATATTATTCCATCAAATTAGTTATCTTTTTCGTTTATCTATAAGTTCTGGCTTTTCGCCGGATTTATCCCAATACTTATTTAACTCCATTCCACAGTTAATGCATCTTGTTGCATTGTCACTGTTCGGATAGCTGCAGTAAAAACATTGCTTTGTCATAATCACATCACCTACATGTCCTCCAAGATTTCTTCGAGTTCATCCTCATCAACAAATCCTGATTTTAAATCATCAAAATCATATCCCAATTCATCCAATGCATCTTCCACATCCTTTTTGTCATAATCATAACCGTTAATTGTGACCATATCAGAATTATCATCTGCATTATCTGTTCCATTACTTCCATCATAACAGCATTCAGGACAATAAGGCTCGCCTGCATCAACCCAAGAACCGCATCTAGGACAAATTCCGATAACAACCACCTTGTATTAATCTTGTTATTATCTTTGTCGCAACCATATTTAATTATTACTGCAACTAAAAAAAAAAAAATTTGTAAAATAATCTGGAAAGGAACAAACAATTTTTACAAAAAATAATGAATAGAATTTTCAGGAAAAATGAAAATTTGACTTCAATCACTTCGTAAAATAAGCAAATACTTTGAAATATTCTTGAAATCTTAATATCCCGCCAAACAATCAATTATTGATCCACAAAAATCACGAAGAAACAATAAAAAAAAAAGGTTTTGAGTTTAAAACTCAAAACATTGCCAAAAAAATTATTTTTTAACTGTAATAGTTACTGTTTTAGTTACTGATTTATAGCAAGCAGTTGCTGCAGATTTAACAGTAGCGTTAAATTTACCAACTTTAGTTAATTTGGTTATTTTAATGGTTGCTTGCCCTTTACTGTTGGTTTTTGCAGAATAAGTTTTACCGTTAACTTTAATGGCAACTTTAGTGTTTTTAAGAACTTTGTTCTCATTGGTTTTTAAAGTTACAGTATATTTTTTAGTTTTTGTTTTAACTTTAAAAGCCTTGTTTTTTGCAGTTAATTTAGGAGTTGCTTTTGCAACTGTGATTTTATTTTTAGCTAAAGTTTGACCATATTCTGTAATGATGAAATGATCTCCAGGTTTTAAATTTTTTAAATTCACATAAACAGAACCATCTCGGTTACAGTTTTACCACCGAAAATATCAAGTATACTTCCTATATCAAAGCTTGTTCCATTACTTCCAATTAAACTTGAGACATTAAAGCTAGTTCCATTACCAAAAGTGAAATTAGCATTTAATAAGCTTGATGTATTGAAGCTTGTTCCATTACCGAAACTTATGGTAGTTCCATTGAATAAACTTGATAAATTAAAGCTTGTTCCATTACCAAAGCTTATACTGGTTCCATTAAATAAACTTGAGAAATCAAAGCTTGAACTATTTCCTGATTTAGAACCAATTGATACAACATCATCTTTTTCAACAACATCAGTGCTTACCATTTCGTCTTTACTATCTGCAGAAACTACATTTGAATCATTAGCTCCTGCACTTACTATTTTATCTGCATTATCCACTTCAACAACATCTGAATCATCACTAGAAACTGCAACAGTATCATTTATATTATCTGCAGCGCTTACTGCACTTATGGCAATTAATGAAACAAAAATTATTGAAATAAATAATAATAATTTACTATTTTTAAAAATAATATTACCTCCATTCTTTAATTATATACTTGTATAAAAATTAATTATGCATTGGTGAATAAATTCTTATTATCTGTCTATAGATTATCTAATTTATTCAATTCATCTTGACATCAAATGTGATTATTTTTTGCCAATTTCTTGAATTTTCAATGTAAATGAATTTTTACACTAAATTGATGTTAAAAATCAATATTGTATATATATATACGACTTTATTAATAATATTTTGCAATAATGGGGGGCACTTTCAATAACTTAAGTGATTTTTAGTAAATCGCATTGTCCTCATCCCAATACTTTAATTTTAGATTGAATCTTTTTAAAATTCCTTTATCTGTTTTAAATAATTTTTTTATGTGTTTTGGGAAGTTTTTTAGGAAGCAATTTTCGATTTTATTGGATGTTATTGCTATTTTTGAGTCCGCGAGATGGTTTGTGAGTTTTTTGAATTCGGGAATTATTAATTTGGAGACTAATTTACGAATAATCGATGGAACATTTGAATTTATATAAAATAATTTATCCCTTATTTTTTTTTAGCTTCGTTTATTGAATCTGTATCAATTATATCAAAAAATAAACTCTTATAATCACGAATGATTTCAATTTCTTCTTCAGAAGCATTGTTTTTGTCAATATAGTCCCTTATTTCTCTGTTTATTAATTGTTTTGTGTGAAATGTACAGAATTGTTGTTTTATTTGTAATCTATCAATTGCTACTCGATACTCTGATTTTAAATCTGTTATAATGCAATTCTTCTTTTGATTACGTAATGATTGATTCAAAAAGTCATATACGTTTTCTACTGTCTCTGAATCGACCAATTCTTTGGCCACTATTGTATTAAGTTCTAAGTCGAATAAAGCTAAAATATACTTCCATTTTCTATTCTTTTTAACCCAAAGAGCATCAAATAAATAATATCCTGAAAAAGTCCAATTTCTATGCTCAATTTCATATTCAGACTTCAAAATAATGTTTTCTATGCTTTGATGTGAAATTTCAATATTATGTTCTTTTTTCAATGATTTACGAATTTTATGAAGACTACCATTAAAATAACTATATAAATACTCAATATGTTCAATTACAGGAATAGTTATATTTGCATTTTCATTAACAATGCTGGATAAATCCGTATATATCACATGCCCACATTTATTACATTTATATTTTTGTACAATACAATTTTGCTCTCCAATTGTTAAAAAAATTAATTTTCTAGAATAAGTACCATTTTTAACAACATCGCGAGAATAACACTCTGGACAAACGACATTTACTGGCTTAAAATACTTTTCACCTTTTCTAGTTGAAACAAACAAAGAATCATCAATAGAAGGGCATCCAATTCGAGTTTTATCCTCATTAGTTCGAAATTGAGAAAACTCTGGAATAAAATCGGAAAGTTTATAAAGTTTATCAGACATATTACTATTTGAAGCTTTTATATTTACTTTATGCATATTAATATATTAGCTTCACCTATTATATTAATTTTACTACTTTTAAATTAAAAATAAAGAAAAATTAGAAAAGAAAATAATGTTTCTCTTCAAAAATTTTTTTGATCAAAATCAATTAAGTTTTTGAAAGAGCCTTTGAATTGAATTTCTAAAGATATTCACCATGGGGCCTCGAAACTTTCAATGATAAGCATCAGACTTCCAACTGCCCATCAAAAGCTGGGTCATAACCGCAATTTTCGCAGTAAGGCTCATTATCTGCCAGTATTGAACTGCATTTTGGACAAATTTTCATATTATTCCCTCACGGATTTATCCCAATACTTATTTAGTTCCATTCCACAATTGATGCATCGTGTTGCATTGTCATTGTTAGGATAGCTGCAGTAAAAACATTGCTTTGTCATAATCAACACCACCTACATGTCCTCCAGGATTTCTTCGAGTTCATCCTCATCAACAAATCCTGATTCCAAATCATCAAAATCATACCCCAATTCATCCAATGCATCTTCAACATCCCTTTTGTCATAATCAAAACCGTTAACTGTGACCCTGTCAGAATCATAAACTGAATCAACTTTATCTGTTCCACCACTTCCATCATAACAGCAATCAGGACAATAAGGTTCGCCTGCATCAACCCAAGAACCGCATCTAGGACAAATTCCCATAACAATCACCATGTATTAATCTTGTTATATCTTTGTCGAAGATATATTTAATTGTTCCTAGAAAAATGATTTAAGTTATAAGAGAAGATGGTCTTGTTGATATAATAAACATCAATGATAGATACATTACCTGAATACAATATTAACATGATTTTTATTTAAAAGAAAAAGTAAAAACTTACTAATTTTAAAAATTAAGAATAATAAACACAATATATAGATAATAAACTAATAATATATTAATAATAAATAAAATAAGAAAAATTAGAAAAAATTAGATTGACACCGTAGTATTCTTATTAAATCACCAATTTTCTTTTGATGAAAAAAGCAATAAGTAGACATATGATAGAAATAATCATTTTTATGCATTTCTGCAAATGATATCATCTTTTCAAGGAATCTACAATTGCATCTAAGTTTACAACAGGATTAAGGGACCTTTTGTAAAAATAAAAGAGCAAAATTATGAAAAGAAAGAAGTATCGATTAAAATACTTCTTTTACGAGGAATTTTGCTAAAGCATTTCCATATTGACCATATGTGAATCTGGTGAAATGCAAATTATCAGCTGTTGTATATCTGATGTTGTTTTTGTTTACAATATTATAATCTCTTGTTTTGAATTTATATACTGCCACATAGTTGGAATTTTTCCATTTGTCGTATTGTGCATTAAGTACATTCTGATAATCCATCAATGTCAAACCTATATGATTAGGAGTTGTGTCTCGATTGCTAATTTTATCATTAAAGTTTTTTTCAGCGTAGAATAAATCAACAAACACAACCTTAATTGGATCTTTTCCATTCTTTAGACGTTTTTTACTTGCATTTTCTATTTTTTCCAAGATATGATTTAATGCCCCGTGGAATGTGGAAGTTTCATTGCTATTGATGTCTCCCAGTTTTGAGTCATCTGAATAATCATTGGTTCCGGCAGACAATACAATAATATTATAATCGGCTAGGCACGTATTTGTTTCACCTGCACTGTTTTTATTTATGCCCAACTTTTCCCAATTGGGTGGAAGTTTGCCGTCATAGATTCTATCCACTACTTCCCGGGTTATGCGGTGCCTGTAGACATTAACATTCTCAACATTTGTCCCATCGGAGTTCACTCCCAAATCATGATATGTTGAACCAGGAACTGAAGGATTGTAGTAGACACCTCCAATTAGTTGTGCGACTCTGTAGGGAAATGAGAAGATATGTTTTGAACCGTATGTGATGCTGTCACCAAGGTATAGGATTCTGTTCTTGTTGGAATAATCATAGTTTACGAGTGAAAATCCTTCATCGAAACCACTGTAGACGAAATGTCCATTGTAATGTGCATATGCCTGTACTGAATAGTAAGATTTTTTGTTGACGTTAAATGAATAAGATATAGTGTATTTTGGGTTTGCCTTGATTCTGGCTATTTCCTTCCATACTCCGCTGATTTTTTTCAGTACCTTGTAGCCTTCAGCATTCATAACTTTACTCCAAGTGATTTGATTGTTCTTGAGAGAAATAATTGTTGGTGACTCCAAATGAAAAACACCATCACCATAGAGACCACAGCTTATTTTTGAGCCTTCCTTTGAGTATGCCCTAACAGTATAGAAAAATTTGTTGAAGCTCAAATCTAAAAAATCGCCTTTACTGATTAGTGAACCTAATTGAGTATCAGATTTCGAATAAACTTCCGAATATGTTAAATTATTACTGTTTACTACTGCTATGCATTTTAATGCTCCATTAGCCCCCAATTTTCTATATACAATATATTTGCTTGCCCCTTCAACCTTGTTCCATTTGATGTTTGCCTGAATGTTTTGGAATTTCACACTCACTTTGGGCTTTGTGAGCATCTTCAGTCCCTGCAAATCATAAGAACTGTATATGAATCTACCTCCAGGACTGTTGATTATCTCCCTTACGCTATAGGAGTAGTTGCTGCTTGCTTTGACCTTTTCGCAAAATATAGTTGTGTTTGAGGTTGCCTTTACCACAGCACAGCCCCGGAAACTGTTGGAAGTCTTTTTGAGTATCTGATATTTTCCGAACTTCTGTGAATTGAATTTCAATTTGACGTAATATTCTCCGTTAGCCTTAGGATAGAACAGAAGGGACACAAGTTTTGGGGCGGTAATTTTGTTAACGACCAAAACATATGCATTACTTTTGACATTTCCAGCGCTGATTTTTATCTTGTGTGTTCCAAGGGACAATATTTTTGTTTGGATTTTTGCATAGCCATATTTGTTAGTTTTGACAGTGTATGTACTGTTGCTGTGGCCAGTGAAGACTACGAATTTTACTGCAACGTTCTCGACAGAATTTCCAAAAGCATTAGTAGCTTTTACAGTGAAATAGTTGTTCCTTTTGTGCAAGACCTTTATTGAATCGAAGGACAGATGGATTTTACCATAACTATCCGTTTTAACGATGATTTTAGTTGTATTACTAACCCTATAGCATCTGTTTTCTGAGGAGATGACTATCTTGTGAACTCCAATAGGAAAATTTTTAGTTTGTAGAAATGCATTTCCATTATTGAAGGTTCTAATTGTGAATGTTTTGTATTTCTTACCTGTATAAACTTTAACTTTGAGCAAAAGCTTTTTGATGGGATTTCCATTGCCGTCCAAAACATTCATTCTGAAATAGTTGTTTCTATTGTGTTTCACATAGGCAGCAGGAGCCGTTACTTTTGCCTGTGCCCTATTGATTTTAATGGTGGATTCACCTCTTTTTTCTCCATGAACATATATCCTGACCTTATAGTTTCCGACCGCCAGATTTGGTATTCTAAAGGTGGCCAGGCCGTTTGCATTACTTTTTTGAGCATATATCTTATTTGACTTCCCATTATACACCATCAATTTAAGCTGAACCTTTAACGGCTTTTTGATTTGTGTATCTCCTGATTTGTAGACATCATAAACATTCACGCGATATATTGTAATGCCCGGAGTATACTGCTTTGTGAGCTGTTCATATTCTATATTTGTGGAAAAATGGCGGGAATTTGCCGTTTTAGATGAAGTATTATATCTTAATATTTCCTGATTATCACCATCATCATCGGAGTTCACGCCAAATATTTCTCCACCAGTAAAATTATGGCTTTGAATGAGCTGCTCATCACTTACATTACCCAAATATTCCCCTGTGTGAATCTCATCACAGTCCGTTGTTGTAGCATTGTCTGAAAGATTTTGTGAAGCACAAACTAATCCCATAGATAAAAACAAAATCATTAATAAAAGAGATAACACACCATATTTCTTTAAATCAATAATTATAAATTCTACCCCCATATCTCCTAATTTTTTAATACAAGTTTTATATGATATTTTATATAAATGTGTTGGTTTTAAGATGAACGAATATAATAAGTTCAATTTAACAGTTAAATTTGAAATAAAAATTAATTATGCATTTGTGAATAAATTCTTAGTATCTGTTTAGAGATTATACCTAATTTATTCAATTCATCTTAACATCAAATGTAATAATTTTTTGTCAAATCCTGAATTTTTCATGTAAATAAATTTTTACACTAAATTGATATTAAAAATCAAAATTGCAATATATATGCTACTTATCAATAGATATTCCCACTTAAATTTAATCTCTATGAAAAAAATACAAAAAAAGTTTTGGTAAAAAAAGAAGATATGGCAAATTACCATACCTTAATCTATTAATAATGTGCAAGCTTTTGCACTAGTCAATATAGTCAAATTTAGTCTCTAAAATAATAATTAATGCAAAACCAATTACAGCGATGATTAAACATGGGAAAAGACCTGCTAAATTTAAACCTGTAGAATTCATGATTTCCACTGCAGGAACCTTTAAAGATCCAAGCATAACCCCAATAAGAAATGCCATTGTGACGTGTTCATGGTTTTTAAGCAGATAATTTAGGATTTTTGAAAATCCAAGAATACCTATCAAAGCACCTACAACAAAGGTTATGATTTCTGCGAAATGAAACTCATGAAGTGCTGTCAGCATATATTCATATTGGCCTAAAAGCAATAATAAAAATGATCCTGAAACACCAGGCAAAATCATTGCACAGATTGCTATCATACCTGAGAAGAACAAAACAATTAAAGAATGATTAGCAGCCATAGGATTTAAACTTACAAATATATATGTTAAAATTGCACCTATTATTGCAAATACAATATTTGTTAAATTAATTTCATTTAATTTCTTAAATAGGATTACTGCTGAAGCTATAATCAAACCTAAGAAAAATGAATAAGTTAAAGCAGTGTGTTCATCCATACAATATGTAACAACCTTTGCCAATGTTAAAAAAGCAATTCCAATACCTAAAAGCAATGGAATGAAGAATTTGAAATCAAACTCTTCCAATATGCTATTAATACAACCTCTTCCATCTCCCTTAAGCAATGGTTTTATAAATCCAAACTTAATATTACTTATCGCTTCCACCAAATGTCCATAAATTCCAGTAATTAATGCAATGGTTCCTCCAGAAACCCCTGGAAC
>ONUN01000106.1:11567-12862 GCA_900320955.1 uncultured Methanobrevibacter sp.
CATAAGGACACCACGGATAAAAATTAAAAATGCCTCTTTTAAATCAAAACTCAATTTATCACCTAAAATAATTATTATTATATTTGATTTAATTAATTATATAATTTATCTAAAAAAAAAGAAAAATAGAATAATTCATTAAATAAATTAACAGTAAAGAAAAAGTAGAAAAATAATATAAGAAAAGATTATTTTCCTATATCTTCCACCAGTTCTTTTGCATAAGGAGTAATATTCTCATCAAGCATACGTTCCAGGAACTGACCAGTGTAAGTACCCGCCTCAGCAATCTCTTCTGGTGTTCCAGTAGCAATTACTTCACCACCACCATCTCCACCTTCAGGACCAAGGTCAATGATATGGTCTGCAGTCTTGATAACATCCAAATTATGCTCAATTACTACAACAGAATTGCCTGCATCAGTTAATCTAGCAAGAACCTCCAATAATCTTTTGATATCTTCAAAATGAAGACCTGTAGTAGGTTCGTCCAATATATACAATGTCTTGCCAGTACTGGACCTTGAAAGCTCTTTTGCCAGTTTAATCCTTTGAGCCTCACCACCTGAAAGTGTTGTAGCAGGCTGGCCTATCTTCATATAACCCAAACCTACATCATATAATGTCTGAAGCTTTTTAGTGATTTTTGGAATGTTTTCAAAGAATTCCAATGCCTCTTCAACAGTCATTTCCAAGACTTCATAAATGTTTTTACCTTTATACCGGATATCTAAAG
Source organism: uncultured Methanobrevibacter sp. (assembly GCA_900320955.1). Taxonomy (GTDB): domain Archaea; phylum Methanobacteriota; class Methanobacteria; order Methanobacteriales; family Methanobacteriaceae; genus Methanocatella. The sequence continues at coordinate 12,304 of ONUN01000106.1, forward strand.
TCTCTTCGTTGTATCTTTTACCGCCACAGACTTCACATGGCACATAAACGTCTGCCAAAAAGTGCATTTCAATCTGAACTATACCATCACCAGAACATGCTTCACATCTTCCACCTTTTACGTTGAATGAGAATCTTCCAGGCTTATATCCTCTTGCCTTTGATTCAGGAGTATTTGCAAACAGATCACGGATATCTGTGAACACACCAGTATATGTTGCAGGATTTGATCTAGGAGTTCTTCCAATCGGTTTTTGGTCAATTGCAATTACCTTATCAATATTTTCCAATCCTTCGATTTTATCGTATTTTCCAGCAAACATGAATTTTTTGGACAATTTGCCGTGGGCTCCCTTGTATAGAATTTCATTGATTAAACTACTTTTACCTGAACCGCTGACCCCTGTAACACAGGTGAATTTACCTAATGGGATTTCAACATCAATGTCTTTAAGGTTATTTTGAGCAGCTCCTTTAATTTCAATGAATTGGCCGTTTCCTTCACGCCTGTCTTTAGGAATATCAATCTTTTTAGCTCTTGAAATATATTGACCTGTAAT
>ONUN01000085.1 GCA_900320955.1 uncultured Methanobrevibacter sp.
CTCTCCGTAACTAAAACAGTGACAATTACTGTTAATAAGGCATCAGTGAAAATTGTTGCAAGTGATTTGGAACTAAACTTAGATGACAAATCCAAAGTCAATTATGCATTGGAACCTGAAGAAGCTACTGGACGAATTTATTTTATAAGCGATAACCCGGAGGTTGCCAATGTCGCATCTGACGGAAACATCACTGCACTTTCAGCAGGCACAGCAAACATTACAATCACATTTGAAGGGAATATAAACTACGAAAAAACCACCAAAACCATAAAAGTCAAAGTGAACAAGGTCAATTCAACCTTAATCATCCCATCACAAGAATTGGAATACAAACCTTCCTTAAACATCACTGTAGATGCAACAGGCGCTACAGGAATTATCGCAAAAATCGATGGCAAAGACGCTAAAACTGATGGATTTACAATAGAAATTCCAGTGGATGCTGGAATCTACACCTTAAACGTGACAACAATACCAGATAAAAACCATAACCCAGTAACTAAAACAGCCAACATTACTGTCAATAAGGTAGATACTGAAATTGGTGCAAATGATTTGGAACTGGCATTTGGAGATAAAACCAAACTCATTTATGTATTGATGCCCGAATACGCTGAAGGAAACATAACCTTTTCAAGCAGCAATCCTGACGTTGCCAATGTCAGTACCATTGGCGAAGTCACTGCAGTTTCAGTCGGTACAGCAAACGTTACAATCACATTCGAAGGAAATAAAAACTACGAAAAAACCACTAAAACAATAAAAGTCAAAGTGAATATGGCAAATTCAACCGTAAACATCGGATCATCAGTATTGGATTATGGAAATTCCCTAAACGTCACTGTAGATGCAACAGGGGCTAAAGGAATTACCGCAAAAATAGATGGTAAAGATGCCAAAGTTAACGGATACACAATAGAAATTCCAGTATTGAATGCCGGCAGCTACACTTTAACAGTAACAACAATACCTGAGGAAAACTACAATGCAGTCACCGAAAACGCTACAATAACTGTCAGGAAACTAAATTCAACATTAACAGTCAATAACGTTACATTTGATTACAACACTATCGGATCCACAGCAGTAACATTCACAGGAGCCACCGGAGTCAAAGCTACAGTGCTAAACCAATACCAAGCCAAAGTAACTGTCAACGGCACCAACATAACAATATCCAAATTGAATGCAGGCAAATACACATTGCAAGTTACCACAATTGCTGAAGACAATTACAATCCGGTTACAAAAACAGCCAGCATTACTGTCAACAAACTCAAAACAGCTTTAAGTGGAAAATCTATTGCCACAGTATACAATGTAAACAAAAACCTTGTCATTACATTAAAAGACTCCAAAGGCAATGCACTAAATGGCGTTAATATAACAGTCCAGCTGAAAGATGCAAAAACATACAAGACCGACAAAAACGGACAAATAAAAGTGCCTACTAAAGGTTTAATTCCTAAGACTTATACTGCAAAAATAACATTCAAAGGCAATACCAACTATGAAAAAACATCCAAGAATACTGTTAAAGTCACAGTCAAGAAGGCAACACCAAAAATAACCGCCAAAAAGAAAACATTCAAACGTACAGTCAAAACCAAAAAATACAGCATTGCCTTAAAAACCAATCTAAAGAAAGCTATGAAAGGTGTTAAAGTTACACTTAAAGTCAACAAGAAAACCTACTCTGCAAAAACCAACAAAAAAGGCATTGCAACATTCAAAATAACCAAGCTGACCAAAACTGGTAAATACACCGCCGTCGTTAAGTTTGCAGGAAACAAATATTACAATGCAAAAGCTGTAAAACAAAAAATTATTGTTAAGTAGATGCAAATCTGCATCTGCAACTTCTTTTATTTTTTTAATAATTACCCACTATTTTTCAATTTAGCTTTTTTCAAGGATTTTCACACATTCAGTGTAAACCAACAGATTAACTCCACCAAGTAAAGAACCAGACAATATTATGGAGTCAATATCCCAATAGCACATTTTTCATATTTAATTGTTCAACTAATTTTTTATCAATTGAATAGTTTTATAAATGCTTATAATATATGTCATCCAAACATATAATCATTAATGGAGGTAAAGTAGTAATGTTTAGTAAAAAAAACATGATATTTATCATGCTTATTTTAATATTATTTACTCTTTCAGCGGTAAGTGCCGCTGATAACGCCACAACGGATGTTGTTGGTTTGGAAGATGTAAATGATGATGTGATAAGTGTTGAAAAAACACAAACTATTGGAGAAACGGAAAATAATACTGCTTCGGAGGATAAACATAATTCCTTTGGAGATTTGGAAAACTTAATTGATGATGCTAAGTCAGGATCTACAATAATTCTTGATAGGGATTATGTAAATGATGACGATTATGACTCTGATGGAATACATATTGATAAGGATATAACCATCGACGGTCAGGGCCATACAATTGATGCGAAAGGAAATTCACGTATGTTTAAAATTGATGATGATTTAAATGTCGTATTTAAGAACATGACTTTTATAAATGGTTACAATAATGGTAACGACGATGTAATGCATTGGAGGAGTGGAGGAGCTATTCACGGATATTGTACTGCAATAAACTGTACTTTTAATGAAAATGTGGCCATGCAACATGGCGGTGCAATGTATAAGGGTAAAGCCATAAATTGTACCTTTTACTCGAATTTTGCCAATTCTGGTGGTTCAGATACTGATCCTGGTGAGGGCGGTGCAACATATGATGTTGAAGCCATATTATGTAGTTTTGAGTATAATACTGCTCACGAAGACAAAAATGGAGCAATGAAAGGAGGTTCCAGATTGCTTTGTGAGGGTCAACTTGATGAATGTGAAGACACAAAAATAATTCTCCCATCTTTTAATATGATTGGAGATGCCGAAACCGACCTTGGCGGCAAGGTCGCTTTTGTAATTGAATACGATAATCAAAAATATGACGGTATTGATATTAGAATTCAAACTAAAAAGGAGAATGGGGAAGGTGAAACCTTCCATATTTCATCCGGATCAGAGTGGACCATACCCTTTGTTGAAGGTCGTAATTTTACTGCAGATGTTTGGGGATGTCCAGAAATCCCTGAGTTGAACGGAAGATTTGAGATATATAGTGATGTTTCACCCATAAAAACCAATTTTACTACAACGTATGACTTTGAAGATAACATTAGCATCATGATAGTTGACAACTTGAAAAGACCAATGACCAATATTTCTGTATCTTATAAAATAGATGGCAATGTAACAGAAACCACTACTGATAAAGAAGGTCAGATTTTTATACCTGTTGATAATATGAAACCGGACACTTATAAAATAGAAATCAACTATAAAGGTGAAGGTAACTACCATGAAATGGACAAAAATATAACTCTTTTAATCGATAAGGCCATTACCAAGCTGAACGCGAATAGTTATTTAATAACAACATATAACCTTACAGAAGATTTGGTGATTACTTTAACAGATAATATCGGCAGAGCACTAAAAGGTTTCAATATATCTGCTGAATTGAACGGTACAGAAAATTATACAACAGATAAACATGGGCAAATTAAAATATCTTCTGAAGGATTAAGTCCGGGCACATACATTTATCAGATTATATTCCCTGAAAATGATTATTACAAAAAGACCAACACTACCGCCAAAATCGTTGTTAATAAAATTAAAACTAAACTGACAGCTAGTTCAGTAGCAACATTCTACAATATTGAAGACAATATGATAATTTATCTAATTGATGCTTTTGGAAATCCTATGAGTAACGCTACCGTGTCTGTTAATTTGAATAATACCAAAAATTATACAACTGATAAAAATGGCCAAATTAAAGTGCATACTAAAGGTTTAATTCCAAATGTTTATCATGCAAATGTAACATTTGGCGGGAATGAAATTTATCAAAAATCCAATACCACTGCAGAAGTCGTTGTAAATGCTTCAAATTCTAAATTAATTGTAACTTCACTAACAACAGATTACAATAGCGGAGAAGAATTTGTTGTTAAGTTAATCGATAATCTGGGAAATCCTGTTGTTGGAGAGACACTTTACTTTACTTTACACGCCACCAACAATATCACCGATGAAAACGGTGAACTTAATGTTTCAACCAACATTGGGGAAGGAATGGAAATTATTTTAATCGACAATGAGGAAAATCCGCTAAGTGGCATTTCAGTATCTGTTAAGTTAATAAACGCTAAAAATTATACAACAGATGAAAACGGCCAGATTAAAATAGCTGTGAAAAATGTAATTCCAGACATATATCTTGCAAATATTTTCTTTGAGGGAAATAAACTCTACTTAAAATCAAATGCAACCAGTAAAATAATTGTAAATAAGCAATCCGCCACATTAACTGCAAATACAGTTATAACAACTTTTAATGATAATAAAGATTTGATTATTACTCTAAAAAATGATCAAGGCTCCCCTATAAGTGGTGTTCGAGTATTTGTTGATTTAGACTGTGTTAAAAATTATACTACTGATGAAAATGGTGAAATTAAGATTCCATCCCTCAATCTAGTTCCAGACAATTACAAAGTAAAAATCACATTTAATGAAAACAGCTATTATTTGGGCACAAGCGCAGAAACAGCTGTCATTGTTAAAAAAGCAAATACTAAATTAACTGTGGATTCAATGACAAACAGCACAAATTTAATTGTTAGTTTAATGGATGAGCAAGGAAATCCTGTGAATGGAACATCCATATCTGTTGATATGAAAGGCATTAATAATTACACTACAGATTCAAAAGGCCAGATTAACATTCCAACCGACAATCTGGCTCCAGGCAACTACAATGTAAAAATCAAATTCAACGGAAATAAAAATTATGCTGGCTCAAGTGAGGAAACAACATTTATTATTAAAAAATCATCTGAAATAACAGCAAATAACGTTATAGCAAACTATAATGAAATTAAACATTTAATTATTACATTAAAAGACGGTGAAGGCAAACCTATAAAAAATGCTTCAGTTTCAGTAGACTTGAATGGGATTAAAAATCATACCACAGATTCAGAAGGTCAAATTAAAATCCCAATCCACAAAATAACACCAAACAACTACGATGTAAAAATCAAATTTGATGGAAACAACCATTATATAGGTACAAGCACACAAACAACAGTCATTGTTAAAAAAGCAACTTCAGAAATAACAGCAAACAGTGTTACAACAATTTATAATACTGCCAAAAATTTAGTCATTACATTAAAAGACAACGCAGGCAATCCTATAACAAACACTTCATTATCTGTTGAATTAAATGGAGCTACAAATCATACTACTGATGAAAACGGTCAAATTAAGATTTCAACCCACAATCTAGCTACAGGCAATTACAATGTAAAAATCAAATTTGATGAAAACAGCTATTATATGGGTGCAAGCACACAAACAGCAGTCATTGTTAAAAAAGCAACTGCAGAAATAACAGCAAACAACGTTACAACAATTTATAATACTGCCAAAAATTTAGTCATTACATTAAAAAACAGTGCAGGAAATCCTATAATAAACACTTCAGTATCTGTTAACTTGAAAGGTATTAAAAACTACACCACCGATGAAAAAGGCCAAATCAAGATTCCTGTTCAAAAACTGACTCCAAAGACCTACGTTGCCAAAGTTAGTTATAGCGGAGACAATAACTATGTTGGATCTGATTCTTATGGAGTGGTTGTTGTTAAAAAAATAACCTCAAAATTAACAGCAAATGCTAAAGCTTTCAAGGTAAAAACAAAAACCAAAAAATACAACGTAATTTTAAAAACCAATAAAAATAAAGCAATAAAAAATAAAAAAGTGTATTTAAAAGTCAACGGTAAAACATATGCTGCAAAAACCAACTCCAAAGGTAAAGCAACATTCAAAATTACCAAACTAACCAAAAAAGGTAAATTTACAGCTGTAGTTACATACAAAGGAAGTGCATACTACAATAAAACAACTAAAAAAGTTAAAATTACAACAAGATAAAAGGGGAATTGAGCAATGATTA
>ONUN01000129.1 GCA_900320955.1 uncultured Methanobrevibacter sp.
AGTTTATAAATAAGTTTTTACATATAATTTATTATACTTGTTTTTTAATTGTCGGGATGGCCCAGCCTGGTACGGCGTCGGACTGCTAATCCGATGGTCTTATGACCACCCGGGTTCAAATCCCGGTCCCGGCGTTATTATTATTTTCTATCTATTTCCTGGTCATGGTCGTATTCCAATCCTATTGGACAGACATGCACCATTGCATATTTTACTTCAGGAATCTTATTTGTGAGATTGGTTTCAACGATGTGTGCTATTTTATGTGATTCATTTACAGTCATGTTTCCGTCAACTTTGACATGTAAACTGACTACAGCATAAGAGCCCATATAATCCACTTTAATGTTGTGTGCATCCTCAGCATTAGGGGTATTATTGGCTACGCGTTTAATTTCATTTATAAATTCTGTGGAAGGTACTTTTCCCATAATATGATTGAGGTTTTCCTTACCCACTTCATAAGCTGTTTTTAAGATTAAAATCCCTATGACTAATCCAATTACTGGGTCTAAAATGGGATAACCCATATTTGATACAACAACACTTAATAATACCGCAATTGATGAAAAAATATCTGTTTTTTGGTGCTTACCATCTGCAATAATTACCGGGCTTCTAATGCTTTTTCCAATATTTATGATATATTCACTAACGGAAAAGTTTATTATAATGCCTAAAACTGCCATTATTGCTGCATAAACATCTGGTGTTGTAATCAATGAAGGATTTAATAACCTTTCAATTGCTCCCTGCATAATTTCATAAGCAACCAGTGTTAAGAATAATAATATTATTAATCCCCCAATTGCCTCTGCACGGCCGTGTCCTATTGGATGTTCGTCATCAGCAGGTTTTTGACCTATTTTAAATCCTATATATGCGATTATGGATGTGGCTACATCAGATAATGTGTGTGCTCCTTCAGATACTAACGCATAACTTCCAGACATTATCCCTACTGTTATATTAAATAAAGTTAAAAAACAATTTGCCACAATGGCGACTGTTGCGGCTTTTTTACCTTCTTGGCTTCTAAAATTATCCATTAACTACACGCTCTTCCAATATATCCATTGCTTTTTCTATGTTTTCATAGGAATTTGCATAAGACATTCTCACATGTCCTTTACCGTTTGATCCAAATGCTGCTCCTGTAACTGTTACTACTCCTGCATCTGCGGCTTTTTTGACAAAGTTTTCATCTTCAATTTTTGGAAATACATAAAATGCTCCTTCAGCATTCACAGTTTCATATCCCATTCCGTTTAATCTGGAAACAATTAAATCACGTCTGTTTTTAAATTCGCTCACCATTTTGTGAACTTCATCTTGAGGTCCAGTTAAAGCTTCATAGGCACCTTTTTGTGCTGTGGAATTGGCACATGCAATACTGTTTTGATGTATCTTAAATAACTCTTCAGTATGTTCGTCATTTGCAGTCAAATAACCGATTCGCAGTCCTGTCATTGCATAAGTTTTTGAAAATCCGTTTATTGTAATAACATTGTCACTGTATTTTGCAGGGGAGTAATGTTTTTTATCATATATTATTTTTTCATATATCTCATCAGAAATTATTAAGAAATTATGATCCATGGATAAATCAGCAATTGCTTTGATATCTTCTTTTTCCATCACAGCTCCAGTTGGATTGGATGGTGAATTTAAAATAATTGCTTTTGTTTTATCTGTGATTTTTTCTAAAACATCATCTGATTTTAATTTAAATTCATTTTCCATTTTACAGTCAACTGGGACAATGGTTCCGCCAGCTAAATTAATGCAGGATTCATATAATAGAAAACTTGGATCGGGTAGAAGTATTTCATCACCAGCTTCCATAAAAGCCTGGGCGCTGATGTATAACGCTTCACTGGCTCCAACTGTAACAATGATATTTTCTGGATTTGTTTTAATTCCATTATCTTTTTTGAATTTTTCAGCGATTTTTTCTCTTAATTCAATATATCCTTTATTGGGTGTATATTGTGTTTCATCATTATCAATAGACTTTTTCATAGCTTCTTTAATGTTTTGAGGCACATTAAAATCTGGTTCTCCGATTCCTAAGTTTATCGCTCCAGGCTTGGTTGCTTCAAACATTTTTCTAATCTGTGACAATTCAATAGTTTTTGTTCTTTTCGCCGGATTAATCATAATTTTTCCTCACTTATTATATTATATATTATTATAGTAATTTTATTTTTTTCTAGTAATTATTTTTCGCATGCCCCACAATTATAGCATGGACTTGTCTGGCACCATGGGGTTTGCTTTAAATTTTTTAATCGTGAATGCTCTATTTTCAAAAATCTTTTATCTACACTGACATCAATATTGTCCCAAGGCAGTTCATCATCAATTTGATAGTTTGGAAGTTGTTCTTTCCATTCTTTTAGTGTAACAGTTTTTGTCAATGTTTTCTCAATAATTGCACCAATGCCTCTATTTCCACAAGATAGTATATATTGAATCATACTTTTTTTAGGACTTTCGCACTTTATGTTATATTTTTTTAGTTCTTTTTTCAGATATCTCGTTTTATTTTTAATATCTTTAAAATCATATCCTTCCCATTGTAATGGAGTATGAGGTTTTGGAATCACAGGGTTTATGCTAAATTTTACATTTTTAATATTATAATGCATATGGGCTATTTTTTTCAAGTATTCAGCAAGTTCTTTAATATCATTCATATTTTCACCAGGTATTCCAATCAAAAAGTATAACTTAATTTTGAAATCTAATTCCACGGCATTTTTTATTACTGTAAAAATTGTTTCATCTAGTATATCCTTATTTATTACTTTTCTTAATTTGGGTATGGATTCAGGTGCAAGTGTTATTGTTTTAAGTCCACTTTCTTTTAAAGTGTGCAATGTTTTTTTGCTTATTGATTCAATTCTAAGTGATGGGGTTGATATCTGAAAACCATTTTTTTCAAGACCATTTATTAGATTTTCCAGATTGCTATAATCAGATACTGCAGCACCAATTAAAGTGACTTTATTCAGTCCGGTGTTCTGTCTGTTTTGTATTGCAATGTCAATTAGTTTTTCGTAACATGTTTCTCTTGAGGGTCTATAAAGATATCCTGACATGCAGAATCTGCAACCTCTCATGCAGCCTCTTGATACATTCAGCATTATTGTGTTGTTGAAAACTGTTTGATAATTTTCATCATCGCTTTTGCTTATAATGGGTTCGGTTATATGGTATGCATTTTCCATATCTTCAACAAGAACAATTTTTGTCTCATTGTCATATTCAGGAATGTAAACTCCGGGAATTTCCAGAAATCTCTTTAGATTTTTATCGGGGTTTTTGAGATGAGTATCTAATATGTTATTGAGAATGTATTCTCCTTCCCCAATTACAAAAAGATCAATATAGTCGGATAACGGCATCGGATTTGCAGTTGCACATGGGCCTCCGGCAATAATCAATGGATGTTCCTTGCCACGTTCTTTTCGCTTAAGTGGAATTTCAGCTTCTTTCAGCATTTTTAAAACATTAAAATAATCCTCTTCAAATTGCAATGTAAAGCTGATTATGTCTAAATGTTTCATTGGGGTATTTGATTCTATGGTTTTTGTATTCGGATATATTATCCTCTCACACCATGTGTCATTCCGTTCATTCAATTGATTGTATAAGATGTTATAACCTAGTGATGACATTGCAGTCTTATATATATTGGGATAAGCTAATCCAAAATGAATTTCAGTATGTTTGTGGTTTTTCCTGAATGTATTTTTTTCATATAACATATAATCAGCTAGTTTATTTGACTTTTTTTTATTTTTTGATTTAAATTCTTTGTTTTCGATATAATTGTTAGTATTGTAATTAATTTTCATTAATCAATCAATAATTTTTCTATTTTTTTTATAAAACATAATAATATTCTAATTTTTCCTATAAAAAGCCATTAAATTAAAATTTCATTTTTGATGCCATTGCTTTTTATTTAAATTAAATTTGAGCTATTTAATCTTATTATACTTTATTTCAGTAAGATTATTCTTTTATTTCATTTTTATATATGTTTTTAGCTTTTTTTTAAGGATTTATTTGTTTTTAATTTGTTTTTCAGATTTTTAAGTTGTAAAAACATTTATATATGGATAAGATATATAATGTTATCCACTCATTATGAAATACTATACATTAGTATAATCATATTTTACTATAAAATTTTCGTAATGAGAACCAAGAGGTGGAAAAATTTCGATAAAAAATAAAACTATTGTTAAGTGGAGTTAGTGCGGTTGATATGACAAATGTTTCAATTACAGAATATTCAAATTTAGATGATGATGGTAATGCATCATCCGTACAAAATAAATTAGAAATTTCTAACGAGGATTCTATCTCAGAAACTAATATAGTTAATTCTCATGATGATAATTTAGAAAATTATCCTTCTGCTATTGCTTTATCAAGCAGTATTGCAGATTATGAGGATAATAACGGAACTTATGGTGCTTCCTTGGAGTCTATTGGTGCTGATGATAAATTATCTTTATCTTCAAATGAACTTATTGCTATTTCTGACAATGATACTGTTGTTAGGGCTAGTTTAGATAATAATTCAAATCTTTTAGGTGCCAATAGTAAAGTAGCTACAAAATTGTCTGTAAGTGACACTTCATATAGTAAGTCAGGTACAGTTTTCAAAGTTACTTTAAAAGATAATTCAAGCAAAGCTTTAAGCAATCAAAAGATTTCTTTGAAGGTTAATGGAAAGACATATTCTGCAAATACTAATAAATATGGTATTGCATCAGTTAAGGCAGCTGCTTTATCAGTTGGTACTTATACTCTTTCTTTAACTTATGCAGGTAACTCTAATTACACTGCTTCTTCTCTTTCAAAGAAAGTTAAAGTATTGTCTTCTGTAAAAGGAAGTGACATTAATAAATTTTATGGATATACTTCTACGTATAGGGCAACCTTTTTAAAAGATGGTGCGGCTTTAGCAAATACTAAAGTCTCATTCAAACTTGATGGAAAGACTTATACAAGAACCACTAATAAAAATGGAGTTGTAAATGTGGGAATCAATTTGGATGTGGGTACTTATACTATTACATCAACCAACCCATATTCCGGTGAAAAGTTATCTAATAAGATTGTAGTCAAAAAAGATAAGTCCAATCTTACTCATTCCCCATCTAAAACATACATTCATACTAAGGCTAAATATGTTTTCACTGTTGATTTGAAATCAAGACAGAATGTCAATATTAAGGGAGAAAAAGTATACTTTGATTTCAATGGTAAAACTTTAACTGCAATTACTGATAAGGATGGAAAAGCTAATATAACTATTTCCGGTCTTTCAAAAGGTACATATGATATTGATTATAGTTTTCGTGGAAACAGTATGTTTTATGCATCTTCAGGAACCAGTAAATTATATGTTCAAGATCCGGTATGCACTTTCACTGCTTCTGATTTAAAAATGAAGTTTAAGGACGGGTCTTATTTCAAAGTAACTCTTAAACAACTCAATAAGCCTTTAAGTAATAAAACTGTCAGGTTTTCTTTAAATGATGTAATGTATACTGCAAAAACCAACTCAAAAGGAGTTGCTAAGCTCGCCGTTGGTAAGTTAAGTCCAGGTGATTATGTAATCAAATATTCTTCCGGTAAGATAGGTTCAAAAACTTATGCTAAAGGTACAAGTAAGATTAGTATTTCCAAATTGGATGCTAACCTAATTGTAAAAAATTTAAATATGAAGTATAAAGATGGATCTTCATTCAAAGCGACCGCGAAGGATATGAATGGTAAACCTTTATACAATGTCACTATTAAATTCACATTCAAAGGTAAGCCTTACAAGGTCAAAACTGATGCTAAAGGTGTGGCTAAGTTAAAAATTACTGCTCAAGTAGGATATTATTCTATTAATACACTTGTATTTGGTAAATACTACACATCAGACACTGTGACTAGGAAAATTTTAGTAAACGGAACAAAATTCGTCGCTAAGGAATTATATGGATCCGTTGGAAAAAGTATTTCTTATTCAGTTAAAGCTATTGACGGTAAAAGTAAACCAATTAAAAATCTTAAAGTTACTTTTACTTTAAATAAGAAAAATTATGTCGCAAGGACTAATAATGCTGGTGTGGCTAAAGTTAATTTAGGTAAATTGTCTAAGGGAGATCATAAAATTAAATTTGCTGCTGGTTCATTTTCTGGTTCATCAACAATTCATGTGTTAAATCAGGTTACTTTAGACCAGGTTATTTCAGCATCTAAATATGTTAAAGGTTATATTGAAGATAATGAAAAATTACCTTCTAAAATTAAAATTGGTAATCTGTACTATTCTACTGCGGATTTCTTATATTTAGTTTCCGAAGCTATAATTAATTTGAAATCTGGTAGCAAAGATGATGTTTCAGTTTTAAAAGTTGCAAGTCCTAAAAAACCAGGATCTGCTTCATATATGGGTGATTTATATAATTATCTTGATGTAGCTAAAAGCTTAGTAAAAACTGCAGAGTCCAAAGGCATCATGCCTAATTATGTAAGTTCCAGTTTGGGAAATATTGGATACGAAGGTGCAGTTTATGCTTTAACACGTGTAGTTGCATTTTATGGAAATGAGGGCATTATGCCTGCTTACACTGTTGTAAAAGAGTTAACTGAGTCTTCTACTAGTAGCTTAAATTCTAGAAATACTATTAAAGATTTAAAACCTTACTTGGCAGCTACTGATAATTGTCAAGTAAATAATGCAAAAATTAAGAATTTGGTTGCTAAATTGACTAAAGGATTAACATCTGAAAAAGGTAAAGCTAAAGCAATCTTTAATTATATTAGGGACACTATATCTTATAGTTTCTATTATGATACTAGATATGGAGCTGTTGGCACATTAGATGCAGGAACTGGAAATTGTGTTGACCATGCACATTTAGTTGTAGCGATGTCTAGGGCTGCAGGTCTTCCTGCTAGGTATGTACACGGTACATGTACATTCTCCAGTGCTACTTATGGTCACGTATGGGCTCAAGTGTTAGTTGGAGATACTTGGACAGTTGCTGATGCATCAAGTACTAGAAACTCGTTTGGAAATGTAGTTAATTGGAATCCGGATACTTATAGTCTTCATGGATATTATAGAAGTCTACCATTCTAGTTTTCTACTTTTATTTTTTTTATTTTTTTTTTAATCTTTTTTTTCAATAGCTAATAATTTATAATAGTTTTAATAAAAATTTAATAAGCAAGCTATTGAGACAATATTATGAATTCTAAAAATTATTCTAAAGTGGCTGTCGGAGGAACTTTTGATAAATTCCATGATGGTCATAAGAAATTATTATCTACTGCTTTTGAAATAGGAGATTTTGTTGAAATTGGCGTAACTTCTGATGAGTTTGGGGGTTTGAAAGGCAATATTGATTCTTGTAAATTGAGGATGGAGAATCTTAAATATTTCTTTTCTGATAAATCTAATTTCACTGTTGTTCCTTTGGAAGATCCTTACGGTACCACTATTTATGATGGTGACTTTGAAGCTATTGTTGTAAGTGCCGAGACTGAACCAACTGCAGTTAAGATTAATGAGATTAGAATTTCTAAAGGTATGAAACCTCTTGATATTGTCGTTGTTAGTTTTGTGTTGGCTTATGATGGAAATCCGATTTCTTCCACTCGTATTAGAAGTGGTGAGATAAATAATAGTGGAAATCTAATTCGTTAGCCAAAAAATAATCGATATGTTTATATATTCATTTCGATAAATTTTTAATTACATGTGCATTATTTTTAATAATAATCATATGAAATTATTTGAGGTGGTTATATGG
>ONUN01000108.1 GCA_900320955.1 uncultured Methanobrevibacter sp.
TTAATCATGGTAAGAATCATTTTATATGGACTGTTTTCTGCCTGTAGCGCATGTGGTTCATTAGCAGGCATGATAATGATTTCACCTGCTTTAACTGTGTTTTTTACCCCAGAAATTGTGATTTCTGCTTCACCATCAATAACTTGAACCATTGCGTCAAAAGGAGCTGAATGTTCAGACAATCCCTGACCTTGATCAAAGGCAAAAAATGTAACTGTTCCAAGCTCTTTTTTAATTACTTCACGACTTACTACGCTATCTGATTGATAATCCAATAAAGATTGGATATCTAAAGCTTTCGCTTTAATATCCTCACTCATAAGTTATTCCCCCATAATTGTTTTAATATCTGCAATTGCATCTCCTGATGTTGGAGTTAAATTGTAGTTTTCAACCAATACATTGAGAATATCATCATTACACCATGCAGGAAGTACAGGTCCAAGCCACATGTCAGTTTTTCCCAAGTACAACAATGCCCAAAGCACAGCGGCTGCCTTTTGTTCCATCCAACTGAGCACAATAGTCAATGGCAATTCGTTTAATTCCATGTCAAACAATTCGCATAATGCAAGTGCAACATCAACTGCAACAATAGTATCGTTACATTGGCCTACATCCAATAGTCTCGGAATTCCTTCAATGTCTCCTAAGTCAAGGTCATTGAATTTGTATTTTCCACATGCTAAAGTTAGGATAACAGTATCTTCAGGCAAATTTTGCACGAATTCCCTGTAGTAGTCATTGTGTTTAGCTGCTTTGTCACATCCGCCAACTACAAAGAATCTTCTGATTTTACCTTCTTCAACTAATTTTTTGATTGCATCGGCATGTTCCACAATAGCTCCTGCACTCCAACCAGTAGTGATTGTGGTTAATTCTTCAGGTTCTAAAGATCCTAAAGATTTTGCACATTCAATTACTTCTGAAAAATCATAGTCATCGACTGTTTTTACTCCTTCAAGTTTTGCTACGTCCATGGTGAACATTCTTTCTTTGTATGCATCAAGTGCTGGCAATACACAGTTACTGGTTCCGACAATAGCTGCATTGTATTTTTTAAAGACAGTTCTTTGATCGTGCCATGCCCCTCCTAATTGACCAGCCAAATTTTCGTATTTGTTGAGTCCAGGGTATCCGTGAGCAGGCAACATTTCAGAGTGGGTGTAAACCTTAATGTCAGTTCCTTCCACCTGTTTTAACAATTCTTCAAGTGCTTTTAGGTCGTGACCGGTTACAATAATTGCAGGTCCTTCCTGTGCACCTACTTTAACTTCTACAGGTTGTGGTTCGCCGTAAGCAGCGATGTGAGCATCTTTCAATAACCTCATTACAGCTACGCTTTTTTCACCTGCTTCCAATGCAAGTGCAACCAAATCATTTATATCAAAGTTGACATTAGTTAAGGTTGTGTATAATCCTTTAGTTAAAAAAGCATCGATTTCTTTATCGTATGCACCTAAAACATTTGCATTGTAGTTGTATGCACTAATTCCTTTCATAGTAAAGATTAAATTATCTTGTAATCTTGCTACGGTTGGTTTTTTACCACAAACTCCACTAACAGTACATCCAGTACCTTTAGCGGTTTGGGAACATTGATAACAAAACATATCTAAGCCTTCTACCATAATAAAAACCTCATTTTTATTTGTTAATAATAGTATCCATTGAAGAATATATAAACATTTTGTCACTATTCAAGGGTAAAAAGTAGTAATAATTATATAACATGAAAAAAAATAATAAAATCATGGACGAGAATATATCTACACTAAAAGGATTAGGGCTTACAATGTATGAAGCTCAAGCATATTTAACACTCACATCATTAATTTCATCAACAGCAAGTGAAGTGGCTGAAAAATCAGGCATCCCTCGCAGTAAAATATATGATGTATTGAAGGGATTAATCAAGAAAAATTTCATTGATGTCGAAGACGGAAGACCACTAACCTACAATGTTAAATCTCCAGTCGAAGTGCTGAGCCGTGAAAAAGAAAAAATTGACACACAGATTGACGATACAATAACAAGACTAACCAACATATATGAAAATGGAATGAGTCAGGTTCAAGCACCGATATGGAGAATATACGGCGTTGAAAAGATTATCAACCAGGAAGTGGAAATCATCAATCAGGCAAAAAATACTGTCAACATGAGAATAGGATTTCTCTTTGAAGGTGAAGGTGAAGCACTAATCAAGGCATTTAAGAAAAGGCATGGCTTGAAAGTGAATATTCTAGCCTCACCGACATGTTACATCAACGATAATAAAATTAACATTATCAAAATGTTTAAAGATGTAGGCATCAACATTCAAAAAGCGGATATCCCATTTGTAAAAGTGCTGATTTCCGATTCAAAAGAGATGATGCATACCTACACCAAGTTTAGTGAAGACAAACGTGAAGTAATTCCTGAAACTGCAATCGGAATATGGAACAAATATGAAGATGTTGCAAGAAACTATGATGAAAGATTTATGAACCAGCTAGAAAAAATCAAAAAAAAAAAATGAATTATAACCCATTATTATCAAAGAAAAAAAAAGAAAAGTAGATAATCTTCCACCCACATAACAGTAATTTTAGTTTTTACAGTCTTCACAGTGTAGTACTTACTATCACCATAGTTGACGGTTGCTGTGAATCCTCCTTTTTGGTCAGTTTGGTAATCTTAAATTTGCTTTACCTTTAGAATTGGTTTTTGCTTTATATATCCTACTTTAACTTTTAAAGCTACACCAACTTTTTTAATAGTCTTATTTTCACTGTTTTTTCATATAACAAAATAATCCCCAATTACAATTCATTTATTCTTTAAAAATACCTCGAATCTATTAAAGGCATCCAATAAGAAATCATCCAAATAGCTAATAGTTTCATCACATATTCTTTGTGGAATCTCCCAGTATGCAGATGCGATGCTACCTGCAATTGCTGCTTGAGTATCTGCATCCCCACCTAAAGACACAGCATTTCTAATTGCATCTTCAAAGTCTTTTGCATCTAAAAAACAGATTATGGCTTCAGGAACACTTCCAGCACAGGAAACATCAAATGAATAATCCGTCCTTATTTCATCAACGCTACGATTCAAATCATAAGCATATTCCCTTTCAACATGATTTCTGATTTCATCCTTACTTGCACCGGCTCTTGCAAGATAAATTGCATCCGCAGTTGAAAGTGCACCTTTAATACCTTCCGGATGGTCATGTGACACTATTGCGGATTTATATGCCAAATCGTTTGCCTCTTCCAATGACTCTGCAACCCATGCACATGGAGATACCCTCATTGCAGAACCATTAGCCCAGCTGTCGTAAGGTTTAGGTGATTCCTGAACCAGCCATCCTCCAAAACTTGAACCGTAACCTGCATCAGGATACCTATTGCCAAAATATTGCAAATTTTTAATTAAAACATCCTGTGAGTTTTTATCTTCACATAACCAATTTGCAACAGCCAATGTCAATATACTATCATCAGTAACTCTTGAATAATGAGTAAATAATTCAAAGTCTTTTGTTTTGATTGGATAAAATTCTCGAGTTGATCCGACAATATCTCCTGTTATTGCTCCAATAATACCTTTCATGAATTTATATTTTGACAAGGTAATTAATATAGATTGATATATATTTAAATTGATTTAATTTAGTAAAATTGTCATCAATGAGTAAAATTGCCCCAATTTAAAATAAAAAAAGACATATAATAGTTAATATATAATTATATCTGATAATATCAATTATTATCAAAAAAATAGAAATTTCTATCAATATTCATCAATCGCTTCAGTGAATAGATTCACTCCATTGTTACTTTAAAAAATAGAAATTTCAAAAAAAAGTCGTAAATGATTCCAGAGCAATCTGGAATCATGAAAAAATTAAATTATTTTTCTGATTAAAACGGAGGTATTATTGGTGTTACCTGTTGGAAGAACCATTACTTCCTTATGAAAACCCCTTGTATCCTTATCCAAAACAGGAGCATATAAAATTGCCCTCATTCCAGTATAGGTTCTATAAATGACCGGTGTTTTTTCATCAACATACTCCCAGATATTTGCAAAAACCCTATCTTTTGGCTCGGCAAGTGCTGCAACCATCAGGATATCATAATCCAAGTCTTCAATGACGTTTTCATCACCAACAACTATTTCAATATCCTCATCAAGACCCAATCTTTTCAAAACTTTTCTTGAAAGTTCTGCAACATTTTCCATCTGTTCAATACCAATACATTTACATCCAAATACCTTATTAAACATGATTAAGGTTAACGGAAGTGGACCTGATCCTAAAAATACAAATGTTTTATCTTCATTGAATTTGACCAACTGACTTTCATTTTCAATCAAACCAATATACCTGTCATAAAAATGGAATGAATCAAGAGTCTCTGTAGGATTATCGGATTCCAAAATTTTTTGCGCATTTTCTGTTTCAAGCCTTGCACCAACATAAACATAAAATTTTCTAATCAGTTTTAATGCCTTATTCATCTTTTCATCATCAAGAATGTGCTTTGCAGAGTCAAAATCTATTGTCTTATCATGAGCTATGATTTCCACATCATCCAATATCTCAATGATTTCATCAATATTTATATCATCCAGTGCCGAATCACCATATTTATCCAAATCACCATAACTTGATAATTTATTGGCAATTTCTTCAAGTTTACCCCAATATTTATAACAGCTCATTGAAAAAACTCCATAATGCTTTATTTCACATTATGTATTCTATAAATATAAATTTAATTAAAGTAATACTAATTTGAATATTTAAGAAAAATAGTAATAATCTAAAAAAATTAAAAATAGCTATTAAAGACTTTAGGAGAAAGGAGAACTTTAATAGCTATTGTAGACAGTTAAAGAAACCCATATAAAATATAAATCTCTTTTTTATTAATTATTTCATATTGATAGAGAAAATAAAGTAAAATTTGAATTTATATCAATACAAGATAATCAATGTGAAAAATAATCAAATAATATCTTATTTTAACTATTTTTCTAACATCAGTAATCTCTTACTAATCTTAGAAAAACAATTAAAATAAGTGGAGTGCAAATAGCTATTGTTTTAGCTATTCACTGACTCTATAATCAATCATTTTAAACTTTATTCCAATTCTAGCGGACCTAACTTTGAAAGAGTTTTATGGAATTCTTCCATGGTTGTTTTGAATTTTTCACCTTCGGAAGCTGAAATCCATTCATGTTTGATCTTCTGGACCATTTGTAGTTACCTGCATCATAGTGGCAATCTCCAATATGACATCCTCCTACAAATACCCCGTCTGCACCTTCCTGGAATGCTTTGAAAATCATTGAAGGGCTGATTCTTCCAGAACACATTACACGAATGATTCTAACATTTGATGGGTATTGCATACGTGCGGTTCCAGCAGTATCTGCTCCACCATAACAACACCAGTTACATAATAAACCTACGATTTTTAAATCATCTGCCATCTAATCACCTCATAATTCGGTTTTTTCTGGACTGTATAATGGAGGTTTTACATCATCTGAAACTCCAGCAACATAACCAGTTCTATTGTAGTATTTTTTCTGCAATTTGTCAAAGATTAATGAAACAGGAATGTCCATTGGACATACGTCGTCACATTGCCCGCAATCCACACAACTGAAACTCATGTGGGATAGTCTTACACCTTGGAATGCAATTGGTGTTGGAGGAACATTCTGCTCATCTTTAAAGAACGGTTTATTCAATTCGCAGTTTTCATAACACCAGCAGATTGGACAAACATCACGACAAGCATAGCAGCTAATACAACGGTTCCAATCATCCATTTCGTTAACAGTCGGATACATCTTGTCTTGAATCTTATTGGCCATTTTAATCATGATGCCTTCAACCTTTTTCCTGCCTTCAACAGCAGGGTCAGCTGGATTTTTAGTTTCTAAAATTCCTGCTTTTTTAGCACCGTCAATCATTTCTTGGCCTTTTTCATCATTGATTTCAATAAATGTCCAACCGTCTTCAGCACCCCAGTTTCCACAAGCGATGTTTGCTTTTCTTGGGATTTTTACATCACATCTTTGACAGTTGGTACGACGACCATATCCTTCATTTTCAAGGTCGTGGATTTTTACAGCCTCTTCTGAACCGTCTGCAAGTTCGATGATGAACTGTCCTTTATCAATTTCTTCACTTACAACATCATCAGGATCTGCTTCATAAAACAAGTCAATCATTTTTCTACCTGCGACAGGAGGAACAGTTCCACCACAATTTAAACCAATAACATAAATATTGTCCTTATTGATTTTATGCCTTATAATAAGCTCTTCGATAGCTCTCATATCACAAGGTTTTGCTGTTACGGCTACTTTCTTATCATACAAATACTTTTGAACCAAATCACCAATCATTGTAGGAGCACAGTGATAAGAACCTGCAGTTTTCATCAAATCTTCTGAATTTGTTACAAATGTTGGTATTCCATCGTATACGTCATCACAAGGACTTATCGCTAAAACTCCATCTACAATTTCTTCATCAAGCAAATATTTAAGGATACTGGTTACAGCCCCTCCACATTCACCTGCTTTGTGAATATCTTCATTTTGAGATTTTGCTAAAACATAACTCATTATAATCACCCGCTTATCCATTTAATTTTTCAATAACCTCAATTTCACTTAAATCATCTGATTCAATTGCAGCATTGAAAGATTGGGTTTCACCCATTGCATTTACAAATGATCCATCTTTTTCAAGCCATGTTTTAATCGGAACGACAATGTCTGAAATCTCAGTTGTCTTATTTTCACATGGAGCAAAACTAATAATCTTTGATATTTTTGAAAAATCATATTCCAATTCATCAGCAATGTCATCGTTGAATACTAAAAGAACTTTAGTGTTATCCAACAATTCAAACATTTCATCTTTTGATTTAGGTTCTAATAAACTTAAAGCACCTTTGGAATTGGATTTACTGAATACTGGCAACAATTTGCAGTCAAGTGCGTCAATTTTATCCAAATCATCAACTGAGTCTATTTGATTGAAAATTAATACTGATGATTCATCGACGTTATCTTTAGCAACATCCAAGAATTCTACTACAGAATCATTGAAACATTCATCTGCAATGTTGAAAGTCACAGAAGCTTCAGCGTCTACAAATGCAAAAATTTTAGCGCCATTCTGTTTTGCATGGACAATTCTTCTTCCGATCAACGGATTTTCATATAGTAAATCGCCGATTACAAAAACGTTCTTTGCATTTTCAACATCATCATAGGAAGCAACTTCATCATAATTTTTTAGATTATCTGCATAAAATCCAATATTATATCCTTTAGATTCTGCAAATTCTTTTATTGCTTCAATTTCACTAACACCACTGTTACCAGAACAAATTACAGTAACATCAGAAGCGGAGTTTAATTCTTTTGAAACATCAGCAATTAAACCATCCACATCAACATCACCAAACTTGTTTTTATAACAATCAATGGAATTTCTTCCATTTAAACAATTTTTTCCTGCATTTACAGGATGCCTTTTATAAGGAAAAGTTCCCACAATTTCTCCATCGTTTAAAACAACATTAATACCACAACCTACACTACATGAAGGGCATAATGTGTGCTTAATCTCCAACATATTATATCACCAAAAAAATCAGTTTAAAAAGTATTAGAAATTCCCCCAAACAAAATATATAATTTAAAATCAAAATTTAGTTCAAATGTATACGAATAAAATATATAACTTAAAATCAAAATTTTGTTCAAATGTATACGAATAAAAAATTCCATTACTTCTTTAACTATTTTATTAATACAATTATTCAAAATTATTCAATTAAATTAGTTAATCAAATAATCCAATAATAGATTTATTCATATAATATATAAATCTTTTCATAATATCTGAAGGATATAAATGGTTTAAAATACAAATAAATGTTTATATAAAAGTAAAAAAATAAAAAATAAAATATAAATCTATAAAATTAAATATAAATAAAATAAAAGCAATTATTAATGAAAATAAGAGCAATAATCAAAAAAAGCAAAAAAGTTAATAGTCATGATTAATTATTACAAATTATTATCTAAAAATTAAAAATTAATACAATGAATGAAAAATTAAATATCAAGTATTTTTTACAGGATTTCTGAAAATTTTCAAAAAAAAAATTAAAAAAAGAATAAAATGAGAGAAATTATGCACTTCTCTCAAGTACAAAATCTGCAATGTTTGCAAGTACTTGTTTAGATGAAGAATCATCCAATATTTCGAGTACTTCTTTTGCTTTAGCAACAGATTCTTGTGCCAAATTGCGAGCATATTCAATAGCACCACAATTTGTTAAAATTTCAATCGCTTCATCTATCTCATCTTGAGAATTATTTTCATTTTTTAAGATTTCAAGCAATCTTCCAGAATCATCATTGGCCAAACCTTTGATTGCAATGATAGTCATTTTACCTTTTCCGATATCAGAACCGATTGGTTTACCTAATGTTTCCTCATCAGATGCCAAGTCAAGATAATCATCCTGAATTTGGAAAGCAAGACCAATTAATCTACCATATTCATACATGGCATTAATGACTTCATCATTTGCTCCGCCCATAATAGCTCCAGCTTTAGTGGCAGCAGCAATTAAAGCACCGGTTTTTTTGAAAATCATTTCCATGTATTCATCTTCATTAACGTCGAATCTTTCTTCAAATCCCATGTCCAATGCTTGACCTTCACAGATTTTAACACATGCATCAGCAACAGTAGCCAATGATTTGTTATTTTGTTCGGAAGTAGTGCCTTTAGACTCAATAATTATTTGAAATGCCTTTGAAAATAATGTATCTCCTGCGAGAATAGCTACATCTTCACCCCATACCTTATGTACGGAAGGCATTCCTCTTCTCATATCATCATCATCCATGATATCATCATGAATAAGAGAAAATGTATGAATGAGTTCAATAGCAGCAGCAGATTTTAAAGCACTTTCACGATTTCCACCAACAGCTTCAGCAGTAATTAATGTTAAAGCAGGTCTAAGCATTTTACCGCCTGCTCTTGTTAAGTAAACTGAA
>ONUN01000118.1 GCA_900320955.1 uncultured Methanobrevibacter sp.
CCACATCAAATATACTTTCCATAAAGGCAAAACCAATACTGACTGCAAAAAACAAGGTGTTCAAATCCACTACCAAAATCAAGAAATACAGTGTTTCACTCAAAAACAATCTGAAAGCTCCAATGAAGAAGGTTAAGGTCAGTTTGACAATCGGTAAAAAAACATACAATGCAAAAACAAACTCCAAAGGAATTGCTACATTCAAACTGACAAAACTGACAAAAACATCCAAGGCTACTGTAAAATATCTTGGAAACAAAAACTACTATGCAGCAAGCAAAAAAGTGAAACTGACAGTAAAAACAGTATTTAAAACAATATCCAAAGGAAGTAAAAACCACGCAATGGTTAAAAAAATTCAAAAGGCACTTATTAAAAAAGGATACTATAAATCATCTTCCGGCAAAGCTTATAAGGTCGATGGAAATTATGGGGATCTCACTGTAAAGGCAGTAAAACAATTCCAAAAGGCCAAAAAACTTAAAGTAACCGGAAAGGTTGACGAAAAAACAGCCAAAAAACTTGGAATAATTTAGTGTTGAATTGTCTCGGTCTTTAAAGGCCGGGGCAGTTCAATTTAAACATTTTTTTTGCATTTAGGGAAGTTGTTTTCACGACATCATCTTCAGCCATGTCCAACTCTTCAGCTATTTTTCTGATTATATATTTCAAGTTAAAAGGAGTATTCACCTCTCCCCGCTTTTCTTCGGGACTTAGATATGGGGAATCAGTTTCCAGAACTATATTGTCAATGCCAACTTTTTGCAGAGTCTTTCTTACTTTCTTGTTGTTTTTGTGGGTAACCGGTCCGCCTATTCCAATGTTAAGGCCCATCTTGACGAATTCCTTAGCCATTTCGGCTGAACCCTGATAGCAGTGCATGGATCCCACAACGTCATGGCTTTTCAGGATGTCGAATGTGTCCTGCATTGATTTTCTTGAATGCACAATCACGGGAAGGCCGTGCTTTTCTGACAGCTCCAGCATTTTTTCAAAGAGTTCCTTCTGTTTTTCCTTGTTTTCATTGGTGTGGTAATAGTCGATGCCTATCTCTCCCACTGCAACCACATTATTGTTTTCAAGCTGCTTGTCCAATAATGTGATGTCTTCATCACTCACTTCATCTGCAAATGGGTATAAATATCCCAATGCGGCATGGACATTGTTATATCTGGAAGATAGTTTCAATACTTCAATATTGCTTTGGGGATCGGTACCGTTCAATATTAGTTGGATGTCATTTTCTGCAGCCTGCCTTATTATCTCATCTGCATCTTCCATTTCACTATCATAAATATGGCAGTGTGTGTCTATTATCATTAATATCATCACTTAAAAATGTTGTTTAATCAATCGAATCTATAAAATTATTTGGACATTAACTTTTTATTGTTTTATTATATAATTAGTTATATATCTTAATTAATTTTTGGTGACTTTTATATGGAAGGGAAGTTTTCAAGAACAGAAATGTTAATTGGAAATGATGGAATGGAAAAACTGGCCAATGCAAAGGTTGCAGTTTTCGGCATTGGTGGTGTCGGATCTTTTGTCTGTGAAGGACTTGCCCGAAGCGGTGTAGGCAACTTTGTTTTGGTGGACTTTGACAAGATTGATGAAAGCAACATCAACAGGCAGCTAATTGCAACAACAAAAACAATCGGCAAATATAAGGTTGACCTGATGAAGGAGAGGATTTTGGACATAAATCCCGATGCCAATGTTGAAACCTACAAGGAATTCTACATGGATGACTGTGAGCTGGACATCATCACAAAAGATTTGTCATATGCCGTTGACTGCGTGGATACGATAATGGCCAAGATTGCAATCATATGTGCCTGCGATGAGATTGGCGTTCCTGTCATGTCTTCAATGGGAACCGGAAACAAGCTTGATCCGACAATGTTTGAGGTTGCCGACATATATGAGACTTCAGTCTGTCCCCTTGCAAGGATAATGAAAAAGGACATGAGAAAGAGAAATATCGATAAACTGAAAGTGGTATATTCGAAGGAACATGCAATAAACACAAATGACTGTCCTATAAATCATGACCGAAAGTTTAAGGTGAAAGGCAGCGTTTCATTTGTGCCTTCAGTTGCAGGTTTGATGATTGCCGGTGAAGTGATAAAGGATATTGCAGGGGTCTGATTTTTTTCAATATGTCCTGATAAGTGAACTATTTTATTTTGTTTTAAGCGAACAGTTCGTATTATTTCACTGATTTGATTCAAAACTGTTCAATATTTGCTTAAATTTGTTGAATAACCTTCTTATTATTCCGTTTTAGATATATTTATTAACTGATAATTTAAAATATAACTGTATAAAATTCGGAGTTCCAAAATGAAAGAACAAAAACCTATCCAAATTTTCTCCAACATAAATGATGATGTTGGGGTAAACGTAATCAAAAGTCCAGTAAAGCTCACTATTTTGGAAATGCTTAGAGATAGTGACATGGAATTTGAAGAGATTGTTAACAATACTGGTAAATCAAAATCAACCGTTTCAGTTCACTTGAAAAGCTTAAGAGAAAGTGGAGTAATATCCTACAGGGTACATCCTGTAGATAACAGAAAAAAGATTTTCTATCTCAATTCAAAATACATCGGTTCAGTCAACTATACCGAGCCAAAGGAAATCAAGGAAACCCAGACAGATTATCTTGTTGAAAATCTTATAAATGACGATGCCGAGTTTTCAACATTGCTCTTTCATACCCTAAAATCAATGCTTATACAGGAAGGAATAAATATCGATCCTATTATGCAATCCACAGGAAACAGCATAGGAAATTCCCTTTTTGATAAATTATATGATGCGGATTTGGAAGTTTTCATGACCAACATTGCGGAATTCTGGGAGGCCAAAGGTTTAGGTAGGGTTTCATTTAAAATAGGTCAAATAATCAAGATAACAACTTACGACTGTTTTGAATGCGAACTGCTTCCAAGAACAGGTAAGCCAGCATGCTTTTTGGACACAGGAATTTTTGAAGCATTATTCTCACAATACTTCAAAATGCCCGTCAGCGTAATAGAAATCCAATGCTACACCATGGGTGATGAAAAATGTGTCTTTGAGGTCGAGCCTCTTCCGATTAAAAACTATTAGTCATCACCGAATTTTATTATTGTAGTTGTAAGGTAAGGTTTTTCATTGGAAAACCCTTCAATTATTTTTTCGTTTTCTCTTGTACAGTTTTGAACGGAATAGATTTCCTTAGGTCTGTTTTTCTCTTCGATTGTATTTTCCAGTTTTGAAGTATTTCTTGATGCCTTCATAAGCACGATTGAGTCGCTGTAATCCAATATGTCTTCAAGTCTGTCGTCTATTTTAGGCACTATTGTTAAAATGTCGTTCTGTTCCACAAGAGCTTCGTTACGTGCTGCAGCACACGCTGTAAATGAAGTAATTCCAGGAATTGTTTCGATTTCGTATCTTCCGATAAGTTTCTTTTGAACGTATGAGTATGTGCTGAATATTGAACTGTCTCCAAGGGTTATGAAAGCCACATCCCTTCCGCTGTCAAGGTACTGGGCAATCATTTCAGAAGCGCTTGTCCAGACCTTTTCAAGTTCGGCCTTGTCTTCAATCATTGGAAATATAGGTTCTACAAGCATAAGTCTTTTGTAATCTTTTCTTTTTTCAAGAACTGGTCTTACAATTGACAATGCTATGCTTTCTTTTTCTTTTGAGGATTTTGGTGAGAAAACTACAGGCACTGTTTCCAAAACCTTTGCGGCTTTCAGGGTAAGCAATTCAGTATCTCCCGGTCCAACACCAATTCCAATCAATTTTCCTTTTTTTGTCATATAATCACTTTAATTAAGAGTTATTTAATTTGATATTATTTTTTCAAATCCGATTTCTATAATTTATTTATAGTATATCAACTAATATAATGTTAATGTCTAATTCTATGTTTTGTCCAAATTGCGGTATGCTTAAAAGTAATTGTACCTAAAAAAGAAAATCTTCCATTTTGGATGATGAGATTCCGGAAGTCTATTCGGTTGATGACCATAAGCTTGATGAAGGAACATCAGCATATCTCAAGGAACTCAATCCGAATATCGACGATGCCATAATCGAAAATTTTCCATTTGAACGTCCTAGGCTGGGTCAGCTTGAAATAATTCAGGACATCTACGATGCAATAAGAAATGGATACAAGTATATCGTTCTTGAGGCAGGAACAGGTACTGGAAAGTCTGCAATTGCAACCACACTTGCAAAAATGTATGAATCAGCATACATCCTGACAATGACAAAGCAGCTGCAGTCACAGTATTCCAACGAATTCGATTTTCCTCTGGTAAAGGGAAGGGGCAATTTCGCCTGTCTGAATGACAATCTCGAAACTACCTGCGATATGGGAACATGCAAGACAACACCAAATTCAAGCAACTTCTTCTGTCAGTATGGGGTTGCCAAAAACCCGACACTTGATGCGGAACTTGCATTCGAGGATTCATTTGGTGGATCTGTATTTTATCAGTCCGGAAGCCATTGCCATTACTGGAATCAAAAGGCAAATGCAATCAACTCTCCGATAACTCTGATGAACTATGACTATGCGATAATGGAGCTCAACTATGTAAAGCACTTCGGCACAAGGTCGTTGCTGATTCTGGACGAGGCACACAACATTGAAAACAAGCTCATGGCAACAATGGAAGTTACATTGTACAACAGAACCCTTGAAAAGGACATTAACAAGGCAATATCCAAGGAAACATTGAAAGATGGTGAGCTGGAAGACTGGAAAATGGAAATTGAAGCTATCGGCGACAGCTATGAAGACATTGACCTGAAGGAAGTCACCAAAAACAAGGCCGACAGAATCCGCTCCACAATTTCCAGGCTTAAAACACTGAGAAACAACCTTGAAAAGGAACCTAAAAATTGGGTTATCGACACGGATGAGTTTGGAGTTACATTCAAGCCGTTGAGGGTTCACCACTATGCCAAGGATAACCTGTTGAAATACGGGGATGTAGTCATCTTCATGAGCGCTACAATCCTTTCACATAAGATGTTTTCAAAATGGCTGGGATTGAATCCTAATGAGGTCTATCACATCAAGGTTGACAGTCCTTTCACAAAGGAAAAAAGGCCGATAATTCTTGATTTGGCAGGAAAGATGTCTGCAAACAGAATCAAGAAAACCGCTCCAAAGACAATTCCTATTCTGCAGGAAATCCTCAAAAAGCATGAGGGCGACAAGGGTCTTATTCATACCCACAGCTACAAATGCCAGCAGTACATTACCCGCAACCTCAACAACTCACGTTTGATTTCCCATACTTCACAAAACAGGGAACAGATATTGAATTTCTTTGAAAAGGATGAAAATCCATTGGTTCTCATTTCACCGTCAATGAGTGAGGGAGTCGATTTGCCCTATGACAAGTGCAGATTCCAGGTCATCTACAAGATTCCTTTCCCATATCTTGGAGACAAGCAGGTAAACATGAGAATGAAACGGGATAAAAAATGGTATGCCTATAAGACAGTAATGACTCTTATGCAGGCTTACGGCCGTGGAATGAGAGCTGAAGACGATTCATGCTATACATACATTATCGACAGCGACATAAACATGCTCTTTAAAAGCCCTATGTACAGGTCACTGATACCTGACTTTTTCAAGGAAGCGGTTGTTCGAGTAAAAAAATGAGCGGACCTGGAGGGATTTGAACCCCCGATCTCAGGATCCGAAGTCCTGCGTCATTCCTGACTAGACCACAGGCCCTAAAATAAATAATAAAAGATAAAAAATTTATTCTTTTTTACCTTCTTCTTTAGAATCAACAGATATTATAGGAATGTCCTCAATACCCTCAACTTCAGCAAAAATCTCGTCGATAGATTCATTTTCAAGTTTAACTTGTTCATATTCTATCTCTTCAATTTCCTCAGTGGTTAAACCTTTCCTTTCAGGTGGTTTTTCACGAGCAGGAGGAATATCATCGATATTTTCTGGTGGTGTGGTTTTAGGTTTAGAATCAGATTTTGGTTTTTTGAAAGTATTTTTTAAGTCGCCGAAATTGAATTCGCCTATTTTGAAGGAATCCTTGTCCAATGGAATGTTGCTTTTCGGAAGGATATTCTGGTCCTTTTCTTCGATTTTTTCAGCGGGAGTATCATCTTCGTTGTCTAGTGAATCAATACTCTTTGAAATACCTTCTAATGGGTTTCTCATTCCAATTATTTTGTATATTCCGTAAATTAATAATAATAATCCAATTACAATTAATATTACTGTAATAAAAGTAGTTTCTCCGGAAATAACATTGTCCACAATTTTCTCACTACGGGAAGCGAAAGTAATTGCGCCCATTACAATAAAAATTAATCCTAAAACTGTGCTCACTACACCCATAATTGGGGTTCTGCCTATTTTGGCATTAAGAACATTGTCAAAGCTTTCACTTATTTCTCCTGTGATGACTTCATTGTCATCATTCAAATCAACATTTTCTTCATTAAAACTTTTTTCACTTTCTTTTGGTGTTTTAATTAGAAAATCTTCATCAATCGGATTTTCTTCTAAATTAACAGCATTATTTGTATCATCATCAGGATGATAGATGAATTCGTCATCGATTTCCACATCCTCATAACCTTCTCTGTCTTCATTAAGGTATTTGATCAATTCTTTATCTTCTTCGATATCATCAAGGGTATTGTCTTCTTCTTCATCCTTGACATTATTGATCATATCCTTGAGATTGGAAATCCTATGCTCTTTTTCTTTAGAATCTTTCATAAAAAAACCTCAGTCGTATGCTCTCCAGGTATGTTTACATTTGGTACAAGTAAAAATACGTGTAGGTGCTTCATCAGCACTACGGGTTTGTAATAATTTGTATGTAGCTTTATCATGCCCACACTCTGGGCAGGTTTCGTTTGTGATAGGACCAACGTCTACATCCTCACCGAGCATTTTGACATTATCACTCTCTTTAATGTCTTCGGAAACCTCATAATCGTTGTTGTCAGACAGGTTTTTTTCATGCCCGCATGAATTGCATTTTAGTATACCGTCTTTTGGAAGTAACATTGCTCCACATTCTGGACAAAATTCCATTTAACTCCTCCTTATAAAACTTATATAATCTTCCTTATTCTTGTAATATTTTTTTCAAGATATTTAAATATATACCTTAAAAAGCAGTTTTGACCTTTTTTAAACAGTCTCTTATTATTTTATCATGGTCAAAGGCAATATTGATTTCATCTAATTTTTCAGCCGAAAAAATCTTCACTTCCTTCGCATCACTGTCCGCTTTCATCTTGCTCATGTCTCCGGTGGCTGTGAAAGCTACAGTTATTGTGTGGCCTCTCGGATCTCTATCGGGCTCAGAATAAACACCAACCAAGTCTTTCAATGTGACATCAATATTTGTTTCCTCTTTAGCTTCTCTTATGGCGCCGTTTTCAACACTTTCGCCATATTCAACAAAACCTCCAGGCAATGCCCAGTAATCCATAAAAGGATTGTTTTTTCTTTTAACAAGAATGAAGTTAAACTCTTCGTCAAAAATAAAGATATCGGCAGTAACTGAAGGAGTCTTATATTTTGTCATTAAATCACAATAAAAAAATAAATTAGGAAGCTATAAAGCTTCGTCAATGAGTTTTTTGAATTCAGCACTTTCTTTTTGAAGTTCTTCAGCTGCTTTTTTCAATACTACTCTTGGTCTTTTTCCTCTTTTGGTTTTGATGGTCATTTCCGGTTTTCCAGTGAGGGGGTGATCGATATTGTAAACAGCGTATTCGACATCTGGGTCTTGCATTAGAATGTGTCTTAGTGCGTTGAATACACCATGACTTTCATTTTCTACTCTAAATGTTAATTCTAATGTCTTTTCTTCAATAATTTTAAAATTTTCATCCATTATATCAACCTTAATTAATTAACGTAGTTTTTAGAAATTTTTCTTTTTTCTTTTTTGTTACAAGTATTGCATTGGAGTTCGTTTTGTTTTTTTGTAGTGTGCATGTAATCTCTGCAGCGTGTACACATAGCTTTTAAAACTCCACAGTCATCATCAACAGTGCCCAAATCAACATTGTCTCCAGTAATTTTCACTACTTTTGCCTGGACTATGTCTCCTATTCTAAAAGCATCAGACAATTTTTCCAAATAATCTTTTTTTGCCTGTGATATGTGAATGGCACCCATATACGGTAATGCTAATGGTCTTGCATTGTCTTTTATGCAATCGATTTTTACATTAGCTCTTTGAGGTTTAATGTCGGTTATCTGTCCATAGACTACGTCTCCAACTTTCAATAAAGCAGGTTTTGCATCTGATTCAACGGATATAACCTTCATTTTTTGATTAATTTTAACGTTACCAAGTACTGATGATTTAATCTCTCCATTGTCATCGTAAGTACCTTCTCCCGGCAAATACTGTTCGATGATTCCTAATTTATC
>ONUN01000111.1 GCA_900320955.1 uncultured Methanobrevibacter sp.
ATACGTCTTAATGGATGCAGCTCAAAAATTCTATGCAAACTTAATTACACCACTTTCCAAATTAGTACTTAAAAAATTAAACGAAGTAGTGGAATTAGGTTTACTCGACTCCATTAAAATGATTGCACCATCTCACGGTCAAATCTGGACTGATCCAATGCAAATTATCGGAGCTTACCAAAACTGGGCTACCGGAGTATGTGAAGATAAAATCACAATCGTCTACGATACCATGCACTACTCAACCCAACAAATGGCTCATGAAATTGCAGAAGGTGCAATGTCTGAAGGTTATGATGTAGAAATCTTCTTCTTACACGAAGATGAAAGATCCGAAATCGTCAAAAGCATCTTAACAAGTAAAGGAATTGCTGTCGGTGACCCTACCATTAACGATGTACCATACCCAAGTATTGGAGACATCATGTACTACCTTAAAGGATTACTCTTTAACAGAACCGGAATTGTAAGAAAAGCAGTTACCTTCGGTTCAATGGGTGGAAAAGGTGGAACACCTGCAATGCTTGCTGAAGAAAAACAACTGCGGATTCGATGTAGTTGACACTCAAGAAATTACATTCGTCCCAACTGCTGAAGAGGATGAAACAAGCTACGAGTTAGGTAAAAAATTAGCTCAAGCATGTAAAGAATTATAAATTCGGAAATTATATAAAATGTAAAAAATAATATACATAATGGAGATTGATATTTATGGTAAAATACGAACATGAAATCGGAATTACAAAAGGAACTCCTGTAGAAAAATTTGTAGCAGGAAACTTTGAAGGAGAAACCAACGAAGTAGGTATTTACTTAGCTATGTCCAGACAAGCTTCTAGAGAAGGCTATGGGGAATTAGCTGAAGTATTCAAAAGATTAGCATGGGAAGAAGCTGAACACGCTGCAAGATTCTGTGAAATGAACGGAATCATCAAATTCCAAAGACGAAGGTCGTCACTACAAAATCTTAGAAGGAATCTTAGAAAGATACTTCTAAGTGAAAGAATTTAATTATTCTTTCCTTATTTCTTTTTTTTAAAATACTGTTTTTTCAAAAGATTTATAAATAATAAAAAGATAATTATAATTAATTTTATTGAACAATCTTGTTTAATGGAATTTGGTAATGAATCTATAGCAAGGAAAAACAGGCGGCGAGAATAAAATTCTCTAAAACCTTACTAATCATTGATTCATTACCTGTTTACTCGTTTTTTAATATGTAGTATAAGAGATATACTGAAAAAATAATTATTAATGTAAAATTAATATTAATATTTACATCCATTATACCACCTCCTTTAAACTGTAAAAAGGAGGATTGAAAATGAGTAAATACCTTCCACCAGTCATACCTGTTTTTTAAAAAAAAATAAATCCCACAACTTTTGACTGGATTTTTTAATAATTAGTTTTCACTAACTAGAGAAAAAAATTAAATTATTTCTCCAATAATCTTTTAGATTCTAATAATATTTAAAATAAGCAGTTTTTTTTGAGAACAAATTTACGAACTGAGAGCAATTTTCATAAAAATCCTGCAACAAGACTGAATACAATAATCATTGCCATAACAAGAGATAATGCATTGACAATCGGTTTACACTTATCTTCAGGTAATTTATAGCTTAACAATATCTCAAGCATATGTCCGCCATCCAAAGGCTTGAGTGGAAGCAGATTAAATAGACCAATTCCTAAGTTCAACATGAAAATCCACTGGAATAATTCAAGAAGCTCGAATAAAACCCAAGGTATCGGACCTAAACTATCATTTATTAGCTTGAAATGCTTATTTGCCTGAATTCCAAAAAATCCTCTGGATTCGTTATTTGGATTCTTATCCAAGGTCAGCGAATAGCTTCCCTGATCCGTTTGAACCGTTACATTATCACCGGGATGGTATCCCCCAATAATATCAACATAAGATGATGAATCATTAATCTGATGATTGTCAATAGCTTTTAAAACCATTCCTTCCTTTAAAACGCCATCAGAAGGAGAATCAGAAACTATTCTGTCAATGGCTATTCCATCCTCTTCAAAAAAGCTTGGAATGCCCGTAGATATTAGAGAAACGAGCAAAATTGCAATCAATGCCAAAGTTATATTTGCTATTGAACCTGCAGCATAAACCCTTAATCTTGAAATTCTTTTAGCCTTTTTAAGTTCATCCTCATCAGGTTCAACGAATGCACCTGGAAGTATTGCAAACAGCAGCAAACCGATTGACTTGATTGGAATTTTTTCTCCGACAGCCTGGATACCGTGTGAAAACTCATGAACAATCAGGACAGTTGCAAGAGCTATCAAGCCGTAAATGAACGGAATGTAAATTGATGAACCGGGCATTTCAACTCCCGGAATGACTATGGACACTGCAGGTGTTTCAAAAACCGAAGGAAGTGATGAAACCAATGTCCATGTTATAAATATCATGGCTCCGAATGCCACGACAATACCAACATTCATGTACCATCGCCAGAATGTTGGTGAAAAATTAGAAATTCTAGATATCAGCCCTCGAAGTCTTTGGGTTTTCCACATCAATACTGGAAAGTTTATTTCAACTCCATGATTTGACAACTGTTTATGGAATATTCCAGCCAATATCCAGATGACAGCAAAGGCTATCAAATAATAATAAATCCCATTCATTAAAATGCACCTTGAACTACCAAAGTAGTGAATCAAATAAGACTACATCAACTATATCGTCCTTCTGATATCCTTCATCATTTTCGTCTATAATGATATAGCTGTTCGCCTCAACCATTGAACGAATAATGCCAGAACCTCTGTTCAACACATGTTTTGCATGTTCATTATCACTGAAGGCACGTATAAAATCTGTTCTACCTAATTGAGAAGGTATTTTAAGTTGTGATACTCTATTGACAATATTAAAGTCAAATTCTCGTCCTTGCATTTCAAACAAGTATTTTCTTGCAAAAATATCAAATTGAGACATTGCCGCAACAGGCTGTCCTGAAAATGTGAATACAATCTTATCGTTTACAATTCCAGCACCTGCAGGTTTGCCGGGTCTCATAGCAACACCGTGAAATAGAATCTCTCCAATCTCATCAATGACATCCAATACAACGTCACCCTTACTGATGGCTGTTCCACCAGTAGTCATGATAACATCATAATCTTTTGACGCATCAAGAATAGCTTCTTTTACCTCGCTGTAAGTATCTCCAGCATGTGCGATATCACAAAGAGCACCTGAATCCTCAATCATTGCCTTAATTGTAAATTGATTGGAATTGATAATTTTTGCCTTATCTATTTCATCCTTAGTTGGTTCTACAAGTTCATTGCCTGTTATAATTAACTTGACTTTGGGTTTTTTAAACACTTTAACCCTATCATATCCTGCAGAAGCTATCAAACCCAATTCCTGATATCTGATAAATGTATTTTTATCCAAAATCTTTTGACCTTTTTTAATGTCCTCGGATTTGGGAGACACATTTTCACCAGGAGTAACCTGGGAATAAATTGTCAAATCATCCCCATCTTCAGTAGTGTACTCTTTCATTAAAACTGCATTAGCACCATTAGGGATTGGAGCTCCTGTTGCTATTACAATAGCTTCACCATTTTTAACTGTTTTATCTGAAAAATCGCCAGCACCGATTGCATCAATAATCTTAAATTCCTTTGGTGCTGATTGTGAAGCTCCAAATGTATCTTCGCCAATTAATGCAAATCCATCCATAGCTGATTTATCAAAAGGAGGTGAATCGTGAAATGCCATTATATCTTCAGCCAAAACCCTTTTGTGAGCATCATAAATAGAAATTTCTTCTGTATCAGTAAATTTCTGATTATCGTTTAATAGCTTTGAAGCATTTTTCACGGAATCCAATTTTGATAAGAACATGTTTAAAACTCCCCCAAGTATCTATGCCATGTATTTTTCTATAACGCCATGATATGCATCATTTAAATCATCAAAGCTGAATTCGTGGCCATTAATGTTTAATGAAGTTCCTTTTACCTCACCGATGACCTGTGCGTCAACATCCATTTTTGCCAAAATATCGTCCAAAGCATCAGGACTGACAGTCAGCAAGTATCTTGCATGACTTTCTGAGTATAATAATTGGATTTTATCAAGTTCATCATCAACCAATTCGACTTCACATCCGAGACCTGATTTGATAACCATTTCAGACAATGCTACTGCAAGACCTCCTGCAGATACGTCGTGAACTGCAGTGATATTTTTATCCTCATCCTCATCAATAAGTTTTAAGACACATTGACCGTTGGCAACTTCCTCATCTATTCTGATTCTTGGAGCGGTTCCAACTTCAAGGCCATGGATACATCTGTGATATTCTGAACCGGTCAATTCATCATAGGTTTTTCCGATTAAAATGATTTTGTCCCCTTCATTTTTAAAGTCCATGGTTCTTATGTTTTTGATGTTTTCTACACCTATTACACCAACGGCAGGAGTTGGATTAATTTTAATTCCTTCAGTTTCATTGTAAAAACTTACATTACCACTGATTACAGGTGCATTGAAGTTTTCAGCTACCAAACTCATTCCTTCAATAGCTGTTTTAAATTGCCATAGGATTTCAGGAGTTTCAGGATTTCCAAAGTTAAGACAGTCCACCACTGCATAAGGGGTTGCGCCCATTGAAATTACATTTCTTATTGCTTCTGCAACACATCCTCCAGCCCCATCAAATGGAGATAATTTGGTATGGATTGTATTGGAATCTGTTGTAAGTGCAATAGCTGTTTCATCATCTATTCTAAGCACTGCTGCATCATCGCCCGGTTTTACGACAGTTCTGACTTGAACTTCATGGTCGTATTGCTTGTATACCCATTCTTTTGAAGCAATATTCGGACTGGATAATAATTTTGGCAAGGATTCATAAATTCCAGGTTCTTTTAAGTCAGGTTTTTGAGTGTCTTCTGGAATCTCTGCTATAGGCCTATCAATTGAAGGTGGATCTGCAAGCAAAATTGTTGGCAGGTTAGCGATTTCATCGCCTTCATCTGAAATAATCATGTTATTTCCTTCAATAACCTCACCAATCACCGCTGATACGATTTCATGCTTGTCACAAATTTTTTGAGCAAGTTCCACATCATCTGGATTGATGACAAACACCATTCTTTCCTGGGATTCGGAAAGCATGATTTCATATGGAGTCATTCCGGTTTCCCTTAAAGGAATTGCACGTAGGTCAACCAATGCCCCGTTTTCAGATGCATCTACAAGTTCTGAAATACAGCAGGTAAGACCTCCACCACCTAAATCCTTAACTCCACTAACTTTAATTTTTTCCATGATTTCAAGTGAAGCTTCCAATACTCTCTTTTTAGTAAATGGATCTGCAACCTGTACTGCAGGTCTGTCTTCAGTTTCAGAGTCGGATGTCAATTCTTCGGATGCGAATGTTACACCATGAATTCCGTCACGACCTGTAGTTCCTCCCATTAAAAGGAATACGTCACCATGGTTTGGTGCCTGTGCACGGACAATATTTTTCTTTTCCACAAGTCCTACACACATTACATTAACCAGAGGATTTGTTCTGAATGATTCATCGAATTCTATTTCACCGGCTACAGTCGGAACACCTACACGGTTTCCGTAATCTGAAATTCCCTTTACAACATGTTCAAACAAGTATCTTGATTTTTCATCCTCTTCAAGAGGACCGAATCTAAGAGAATCCAAAAGCGCAATAGGCATTGCACCCATTGAGATAATGTCTCTTAAAATTCCGCCAATACCAGTACCTGCACCACCATATGGTTCAATAGCTGATGGGTGGTTGTGAGATTCCATTCCTACAGCCAATGCATACTTATCAGTTACAGATACCAGTCCTGCATCGTCTCCAGGACCTAAAATAATATTTTCCCCTTCGGTTGGAAATGCTCTTAGGAAAGGTCTGCTGCTTTTGTAGGAACAATGTTCTGAAAACATTACATCAAGCATTCCTTCTTCCAATTCATTCATTTTCCTGCCGAGGATTCCTTCAATGTATTCAATTTCTGAATCAGCTAAAGTCATGATAACACCCTAATTTTTAATTGAAATAATAACTTTTTCTCCTTCAATATCCCATTCTTTTGTAAAATCATCAGAA
>ONUN01000109.1 GCA_900320955.1 uncultured Methanobrevibacter sp.
TATCCCTACTCTTAACTGTCCATCAAATTGTAAATATTGTTGGGGTTCTGAAAATAAAAAAGAAATGATGGATTTGGAAATTATTGACCAGATATGTGATTGGTTAGCAGATTTTAGGGATGATGATGTTCATTTCACTTTTCATGGCGGTGAACCTCTTCTTGCAGGTTATGAATTCTATGAATATGCTTTGGAAAAATTATCAAAACTGCCAAACTTCGAAGGATTTTCCCTTCAAAGCAATATCTGGCTTTTAACAGATGAATTAATTGATTTATTTGTAAAATATAATGTTGTTGTAAGTACAAGTATTGACGGACCGAAAGAAATCAATGACTATCAAAGGGGAGATGGCTATTTTGATAAAACCATGTCCAGATATGAGCTTGCAAAAAGTAAGGGATTAATCATTAACTTTGTTTTAACTGTAACTGATTATTCTAAAGATTTCTCCGATGAATTGTATGATTTCTTTAAAAATGAAAAAATGAATCTTAAAATACACGCCGCTCTTCCGTCACTGCGTGGTGATAATGCTGATCCATGGGCACTTGATCAGGAAGAACATGGTAAACTGCTTATTGATTGGCTGGACAAGTATCTTTATGATTTGGATAAGTTCACTGTAATGGATTTGGACCATATATGCAGATCTTCACTTAGAAGAAGAGGTACTCTCTGCACATTTGCGGATTGCATAGGTACAACATTGGCAGTAGGCTCTGACGGGTCAATTTATCCATGTTACAGATTTGTTGGAATGCCGGAGTATGTTTTAGGTAATGTAAGCGTCAATCCTAGTTTTGATGATTTAAAGGAATCTGATGCATGGGCAAAACTAATGGAATTTAGAGATTATGTTGATGAAAACTGTAAAAAATGCCGATATGTTAAATATTGTGAAGGTGGATGTCCTTATAATGCTATAGTTGCATATCAAACACCTCAGGCAGTTGATCCTCAATGCACTGCATATAAAATGATATTTGGTGAAGTTTCAAAAAGAATGAATAAAGAATTTGCCAAATCAGCCTTTGGAATGGGTGCACCTGCTGAGAGAAAAGAAGGGGAACCATTCAGTATCATGGATTTGGCAATGAAACCTTGATGATAATTATGGATAGGGATATTTTAGAAAAATTATCTGATTTGGAACATATGCAATGGTGTGAATGGTCTGATTCGGTCTCTAAAGATATATTTTCATTAATCAGTATTTTGAATAGATTTGAAGATGATTTAACTGATGATGAAAAAGTGACTGTTTCTAAAATTAAAGACAAGTTGGACCATTGGGATAATTTACAGGTTGATTATTCGGATTTATCTGAAAATGAGAAGGAAAAGGACAGAGTTTATGCTAAAAAAATACTGTCTATTCTTGAAGATTAATTTTTGGTAAATACCTATCATAAAATCAATTTTAAGCGGGAAAATCAATATTCTACTTAAGTATTTTGGAATTGAAAAATACTTTTGACTATTTTTTTAAGTAATACTGGGTATTTAAATGAACTCAAAAAAAGTAATACTTTATATATTATGTTTTACAAATATTGTTGTAGTAATACTGGGTATTTAAATGAACTCAAAAAAAGTAATACTTTTGAGTTGTTTGATGATTATTGAATTTAATTTTTCAATTGGTTTCATGACTTTGGAATTTTCATTGAAAAATTTTTGAGTAATACTGGGTATTTAAATAAATTAAAAAAAAGTAATACTTTGAGGTGTTTATGAATGATTGATGAAATAACTGACTTTTTATTTGGACTAAAAATGACTGTTATTTCAGGTATATTTTTATTGATTGCAGTTATTTTTATGATTTTAGGAATTGAAACTCCTGTTTATTTAAACCCTGCATGGGGAACAGTAATAATAAGTGGTATTCCAATGCTATTGTTGGCATTGACAAGATTAATCCGTGAAAAATGGATTTCATCTGCACTATTGATTGCCATAGCTATGGTGGCATCCCTTTTTATTGGTGAAATATTTGCAGCAGGTGAAGTCGCATGGATTATGGCATTAGGGGCTCTCCTAGAAGATTGGACTGTTGAGAGAGCTAAAAAAGGTTTAAGAAATTTAATTAATTTAACTCCACAAACTGGAAGAAGGATTGTTGATGGTGTTGAGGAAGTAGTGCCTGTTGATGATATAAAAATTGGGGATACTTTAAGAATTCTTCCAGGTGAAAGTGTTCCAGTCGATGGTGAAATAATAAGTGGTACATCTTCCCTAGACCAATCAATTATGACTGGTGAGTCATTGCCAATTGATAAGGAAGTGGGTGATGAAGTATTTTGCGGAACAATGAATATGTATGGTGCTATTGATATAAAAGCAACCAGTCTGGGTGAAAATTCATCACTT
Organism: uncultured Methanobrevibacter sp.; assembly: GCA_900320955.1. Classification (GTDB taxonomy): domain Archaea; phylum Methanobacteriota; class Methanobacteria; order Methanobacteriales; family Methanobacteriaceae; genus Methanocatella. The sequence continues at coordinate 2,377 of ONUN01000109.1, forward strand.
CAAAAATTAATCGACCTTGTAAAAGCAGCCGATGAAAAACAGGCTCCAACACAAAGAATTGCTGATAAATGGGCTACATGGTTAGTACCTGTAGCATTATTAATTGCAATTGGGGCTTGGTTAATAACTGGTAGTATTGAGAGAGGAGTTACAGTTTTAGTTGTATTCTGTCCATGTGCATTAATATTAGCTACACCAACTGCAATTATGGCAGCTATTGGTCAGGCAACAAAATATGGTGTACTTATTAAATCTGGTGAAGCTTTAGAAACATTGGGTGGATTAAATACATTGGTATTCGATAAAACTGGTACATTAACTTACGGTAATTTAGAAGTTTCTGATGTTATATCTCTAAAAGAAGATTTGACTAATCTAGATTTACTTAAACTCACTGCTTCATGTGAGAAATTAAGTGAACATCCATTAGCTAAAGCTATTGTAAATAATGCAAAAGAAGCTGAAATCGACATTGAAGAGCCACAAGACTTTAAAATGTATCCTGGAAAAGGGGTTACATGTAAAAATTCTTATGGTCAGGTATATGCAGGAAACTCCAAATTTCTATCTGAAAACAATATTGATATGAATATTGACACACAGTTAAATAAATTAAAAAATGAAGGTAAGGCTTCAATTATTGTTGCATTGGATAGTGAAGTTGTTGGTTTGATTGGTTTGTCTGATGTAATACGTGAAGATTCCAAAAAAATGATTGATAGTTTACATGATCTTGGAACTGAAACAGTATTACTTACTGGAGATAACACAGAAACTGCTAATTACTTTGCATCACAAGTTGGAATTGGCAAAGTCTATGGAAATCTGTTGCCTGAAGAAAAACTTTCATGGATTGAAAAATTCAAAAATGAAGGTAAACAGGTATGTATGATTGGAGATGGTGTAAATGATGCACCTGCACTCAAAACAGCTGATGTTAGTGTTGCAATGGGTTCTGTTGGAAGTGATGTAGCAATTGAAGCGGCAGACATTGCACTTTTGGGTGATGATATAGGTAAGATTCCATATCTTAAAAAACTTTCTAATTCCACATTATTCACAATCAAGGCAAATATCGCACTTTCAATGACAATAAATGCAGTGGCTATTGTATGTTCTGTATTGGGGCTTTTGAATCCTGTAACTGGAGCTATTGTTCACAATGCAGGGTCATGTTTGGTAGTTCTTAATGCAGCATTATTATATGATAGAAAATTCGATGATTCAATCAAGAAAATCGACACAAAAAATACAGAACATTCACATTATCACTACCATGATGACGGCGAGCATTCTCATTCCCATGAAGGTGTTGAAATACTTGATGAAATCAAAACTGAAAATGGAATTAAGCATATGCATGTTCACAAACATGCATTAAATAGGCAAAGTTGTGAACCATATCACAACTAACTTCTTTTTTTTTTAACCATCACATTAATATATCTTAAATTATAATCTTATTGTAGGTATTACTATGAATGATAAAATAATTTTAGGACTTCCAAAGGGAAGTTTAAACAATGTACAAAGAGGAAATACTCACCAATTATTTGTTGATGCAGGTTATGAAGTCAAAGGATATGAACCTGGCGATGAATCTTATGAAATTGATATCTTAAATGATGATGAGATAGTAGCATTCTTAACCCGTCCTCAATCCACTCCCGTTGAGTTGAACAGGGGAATGGTTGATATTGCAATTGTTGGTGAAGATTGGATTAAGGAAGAATCAGTTTTAAGACCAACAAATACTGTAAAACTTGGAGATTTGGATTACGGTAAAACCCGTTTGATAGTTGCAGTTCCTAAGGAATCTCCATATGATAATCTCTCAGACTTTTTCAGAGCAAATAAGGATAGGAAAACTCCAATTTTATGTTTCACTGAATATCCTAATTTGACCAGAAAATTTATCATGGAAAATGAAGTATATCAGGAAATGTACGGCGATTCAGTGCCTTTTGTCCAAGTTAGGGGATTGACTGACGGTGATAATGAAATGGTGCAGGTCATTAACTCTGACGGTGCTACTGAAGTTTACATAGCTAAAGGCGCTGATTTTATTGTTGACAATACTCAAACAGGAAGTAGCTTAAGAAAAGCAGGTTTAAAAGAGATAGAAACAATATTGCATTCTTCAGCTGGTCTTTATGCCAGTGAAAAATGTACTGGTGAAAAGCTCAAAAAAGCTCAAATGATTTATGAACAGTTATTGGGTGCTATAACCGCTAAAAAATATTTTGATGTAAAATTCAATATTGCAAATTCAAAAATTGAGGAAGTTTCCAAATATCTTGTTGAAAACAAGTTATGTGCTGATGAGCCTACACTCACTCAGGGTTCTGACTTTTCACAGATTAATGTGTTAATTCCTAAAGCAAAATTCCCTGAAATGGTTGATGCTATTAAAGGATTTGACGCAACTTCTATTATCCGAAATGATTTGAAGCAATTAGTTGAATAATCATTTATTTTCTTTATTTTTTTTTAAATATTTTTTAGTATTACTCTTTTCTAATTTCAACTATCATTATTTATCATTAAC
>ONUN01000110.1 GCA_900320955.1 uncultured Methanobrevibacter sp.
CCAGAAACACCGACCTATACAATACATTCAAATTGGGATATAATGGACGGTGGAGCAAATGAAGCATTGGCAAAAGCACTGGATTTAGAGGTTATTGATTATTTCGATGACAATACAAATATCGGAAGAATCTGCAGGGCAAACTGCAAGTTCATCGAAATGAAAAATATCATCCTAAAGAATTTCAACAGCGCCAGAATCGTAAATACTCCTGATGATGAAAAGACAATAGAGAATGTCGGAATCATATCTGGTTTCGGCTTGAAAAATCCGGATTATGTAAAATTGGCCAAAGCACAAAATTTAGACGCTTTAATATCCGGAGATTTGACTCAGGAAACTGCAGTTCTTGCAAAAAATTTAAAAATCATATTAATTGACTTAACTCACCATGAAAGCGAAGTCCCAGGGCTTTATGCCCTTGGAGACCTCATGAAAGAACTTGACGTCAATACTGAAGTAATCGACAAAAACCCCATGGAAGTGATAAAATGACAAATGACGAAATTAAAAATATAGAAGACAAACGAGTCCCTCACGACAGAATTGATTTGATTGGATGCGGAAGATTAGGTTTAAGAATTGGAATAAACCTGATGCAGGCTCATAGAGGCGGACCAAAGACAATAGGCGCATTTGACGGTCAAAAGATAGATGGGGGAGATGTGATTTTCACACTTATCGGAGCTGAAATCGGCGAATACAAATCCGAATTTATAAGAAAAATCTGCACACATGAAAAAGATTTCAGAGAAGTCCTAAGCTATACTGAAGACATTACAGAAGAAAATCTCGATTTAATCAAAGGAGATGTTGTAATCATCGTCATTGCCGGTGGAAACACCATACCTACTGCAGCCAAAATAATAAAGCATGCCCACGAAAGGGGAGCAAAAACCATCGGAACTGCAGGAATATTCGGATATGGAAATGAAAATATCGAAATCAAGGACATTTCAGAATATGACGGCAACAATCCTGCAATTGAAGAGTTAAGAAAAGAGGGAATAACAAAAAATCATTTGGTTTTAACAACAAACAAGTTAATCAGAGACAGGGAACCTGTAACTCCATATACTTTAGATGAAGTTGCAAAAATCATTACAATGAACGCATTAAAGCTATTGGATGACAGAATATGATTAAGATAGCAACAACGGAATGCTTTACACAAGGCAAAATCGGAAGGGAACTGCATGCATTGGCTCAAAGTTATGAAGGAAACTTTGGAGTAGAGTACATTGAAAACCCAAAAAAATATGGTGATTTCGATTATAATGACATTAGCGTAACCTGCAGCCTATTTATTCCAACAATTGAAGCGGTAAAAAAGGTATTGAATGTTGAAAATCCTCCAAAACCCAAAAAATTAATCAAAGGCATTAAAGTCTATGATGAAGCCGGAGATAAAGCCATGAGTAAAATCATGGCAAATGCTGTAAAAGAATTAAGCGATTGTGACATAGCAATTGGAACAACAGCAGGCATCGGGCGTGGTGGAATATCAGTAATAACAGACACCTACGAAATTACAACAACCACTGATGTTTATGCAGATTTATGTGAAAAGGACAGCGAAAAATTATTCCAACGCAGCGAAAACGGAATTGAAAAAGCATTGGAGATAGTGCTATTGCTTCTAAATGATGATTTAGATAATATTGAATCTTTTGAAAACATAGAAATAACCGCAATTGGATGAATTAATGTATGAAAGATTAAATCTTTCACACTACCTGTCCAAATTAAAGGAATCCTTTGAGCGTATTCCAACCAGGGAAGCAAAAATTGCAACAATGCATACAACCGTACAAATCATGCAGACAATCTGAGAGCACTGAACTATCAAATCGGCATGTTCACTGGAAAGCTTTAAGCTACCCATTATCCAGGCAAATACCAATGTCAAAAGGCCCAGGCTCATAGTTTGTCCTATGGTCCTCATTGCAGATTGAGCTGCAGAGGCGTTAGGTGTTTCCTTTGGCGGAACAGAACTCATAATCGCATTGGTATTGGGAGTAGTGAAGAGTCCCATTCCCACACCCTGCAGAATCATTGCCACAACTATCAGATAGATTGGAGTGTTTGCATCCAAAAACAGCAATATCAAAAGTGTCACTGTTGCAATTGACATTCCAAATGCAGCTAATTTTTGCGGATGAATTTTATCAGACAGTTTTCCCGCATTAGGGGCGATTAAAGCCATTATTATTGGTGTGATTATCAGCATAATCCCTGTCAGCTGGGCATCCCAGTTTCTGACATACTGAAAATGATAATTCAGAATTGTGGTTATTGCCGCAATTGCAAGATAACTGCATAATGCCGCAATATTTGATGATGTGAACTTCATGTTTTTGAATAATCTCATATTGAATGCCGGACTTTCCACGTTAAGCTCATAATATGCAAATATTATCAAAAGACACAGTCCGATGATGACGCAGACCCATCCGACCGTATTCATCAGATTTGTAAAGCCATAGATGAACAATAGAATGCCGATACCATATATCAAATATCCGATAGAGTCTATTTTATCTTTTTCGTATGTTTTCCATTCCCCCGGAATTTTCAAAAGCATTAAAATCAGACAGAGTACTAAAAATGGTATTACAAAATAAAACATTGCTCTCCAGCCGAGATTATATACTAAAAATCCGCACAATACAGGTGAAAGAGATCCCGCCAAATATATTCCGGTGACGGTAAAGCCCAATGCCTTTCCTCTGTTTTGGGGATTAATAGCCTGGACAACCATGGCCATGGCAGATACATTCAAAAAGGCCATTCCAATGCCCTGAACAACTCTAAATAATAGAAAAATTTCTGTTGTAAATGAAAGGCATGTCCCAAGGGATGCGAAAATGAAAATCAAAACCCCTATAATCAGTGATTTTTTCACGCCGTATTTTCCTGAAATCTGTCCTGCAGGAAGCGTAAATACCGCAACCACCAGCAAAGCTATTGTGGGAATCCAGTTTTGAACGACATTGTTCATTGCGAACTCATCGGCGATTGAAGGAACACCCAAAACTATTCCCGCAGATAGGAAAACTGCAAAAAATGAAGTGATAAACGAAACGAATACCACATATGATTCGCTGGTTATTTTCATGGCAAATCATCCTTATTTTCGTTGATTAATCTTTGGCCATTAACTGCAATCTGAATTAATTTCTCCCTAAACTCAACATCGTTTTCGTTCAAACCCACTTCAGCTTCCCATTCCTTTGATATTTGTCTTATCATTGGCACAAGCTCAGATCCCTTTTCTGTTGTATTCAACATGTATTTGCGCCTGTTTTTCGGGTTGACTTCGCGTTTGACATATCCTTCATCTTCAAATTTCTTCAGAATATAAGCAATGTTTGCCTTGCTTTGACCGGACATTTTCACCAGGTCATCCTGTGAGCAATTGGGATTGTCGTATATGAACATGATATACCTTACATCATGGTTTAAATTCATTCCTTTCAGTTTGAGACTCATGTACTTTTGTTGATTTAGTGAAATATTATGTATCCATCCGATGATTGGAGCGCTGTCTTTCATTTCATGAAAAAATTCTTCCATTTTCTCACCTGATAATAATTATGAATTTTCAAATATATAACTGTTTAATATTGAACAGTTAAATTTTTAATAAAAAGTGATGAAAACATGAATACGACATATTTCATTAAAAAAGTTCCAAAACTAGAAAAAAAGAATTTTAAAAAAAATAAAAAAATGGTAAAACTCTATACTATTGCCTGACTGATGATATCTTCACTGACAGCAGAAATTTTAACTATTTTACCATCTTGCAAGTATTCAAACTTATATTTGTCCTTTCCATCATCCTTTTCTTTAATAAAGAATCCATCTTTACCGGAGATGGTTTTCTTTTCACCACCAGGATTTATTGAATCAATTTTTTTGTTGTTTTTTACACCTACATGGAACTTTAATTCATCACCGGCAGAATTCTTATATTCAGAAGTAACTTCACTATCAACAGCAGTACCGTCCATATGTTCTGTATCAGCACCTTCAGTTGCATCGGTTTCCTGTTCAATAAGAGAGTAACCGTCCGGAATGTTAAATTTGATACCTTCTAAAGTTAAATCTTCAGATGCACTAATAGCAGCCACTGTAGAAACAACTACCACCAAGAATAACGCAAGAACCAATATTTTCTTCATATCCAAAATTTTCACCCCCTCCCAAAATAATATATTAATAAAATAAGCTTTGAAATGATTTTAAACTCCCCTAATAATGGGAAGTCAAAATAATTTCTTAATAGTTTAAATTTTGAAGTCGTATTTACCTCTTTGAACTCTTTCAAAGTAAGTCAAAGCGATTGTAACAGGAATGACAATGTATTTAAGGGCAATGAACCAAGGCATTCCGTTCATCATATTGAATATCAATACAATAACACCTGAAATAAGAGCTATTAAGATTGCAAAGTTAGCAACTTTATAGTTTACTCTATATTCATGAAGGAAAAAGATCATGCTAATCAATGTTATTACTGTAAGCATGCCCACAGGATTTTTAAAATCGATTGTAGTGGCGAATATTCCAAGAATAATCGTAAGCACATATAAAATTACAGCAGACAAGAAAAAAGCTTCCTGATTCCATATTGCCTTAAAACCATAAAAAGAATAAACTAAAAGGGAAATACAAACTAATAATGAAAGAATATTTGTTATATAACTAAGAGTAAAACCCGGTTTTATTTCAAAATATACCCCATATACTAATTATAGCTACACATATTACCAATATACTTTGAAAAAGTAGACCGTAAGCCAATCTTGAAGAAATTCCAAGACGAGCCAACATTTCATCATTATTCATAATATACTGAACTCCTTCCATTGATATTAATATATATCATTT
>ONUN01000159.1 GCA_900320955.1 uncultured Methanobrevibacter sp.
AATGTGTCTATTAATTCATCTTTTTCCATGTCTATTCCTAAATCTTTCAAATCCTGATATTTGAATGTAATAACTGGCATTTAATAACTCCATTAATTATTTTTAAAATCCATAAATCAATATGAAGAATAGAGATTCAATTACGAAATGCAATGCTCTATGTTCTATTTCACCCATATTGCGTATTAATACGGTATGTGAAACATCGATTACAAAATGAATTAGGGCTGCTTGAATTCCTACAACTGGATTTAAGAAAACTATTGATAAAACAATAAAATGAAATCCTGCTTCCATTGTCTCATGTGCTAACCATGTTTGCCATGTTGTTTTTGTGGTCTGTTGGATTAAACCACCTAAAATAATGTAAAAATTATTAAAAACTTTCCACATTATTTGTGTGTGCAATACATCGCTTATAGCTAGTACAATAGCAACATAAAACCATAATAAGTTCATTTTTTTACACAGTCCTTTTTTTGATTGATAATATTAATAATATGATTTTAGTATATAATATATTTATCTATATTTTCGATTTTTACTTAATATTTTTAAATAAGAAGCAACATATCTAATAATATTATTTTTATCTACATTTATTAGGAGAAAATATATGTCAAAAGAAGAGATTCCTAAAGACTATGACTTTAAAAAAGAAAAAGAATGGGAGAAGAAATGGGAAGATGAAAACATCTACAAATACATTGGAGATGGATCTCGTCCTAGATATGTTATTGATACTCCCCCACCATACCCAACAGGAGCTATTCACTTAGGACATGTCCTTAATTGGGTTTACATTGATATGAATGCAAGATACAGAAGGCAAAAAGGATATGATGTCTTATTCCCTCAGGGATGGGACTGCCATGGTCTTCCTACTGAGGTTAAGGTTGAAGAAACTCATGGAATCAAGAAAAATGATGTTTCAAGAGCTCAATTCAGACAGTATTGTATTGATTTGACCACTAAAAACATTGCAAGCATGAAAGCGGACATGAAGGCAATGGGTTATTCACAAGATTGGACTCGTGAATTCGTTACAATGAATCCTGAGTATATGAAAAGAACTCAATATTCCTTTTTGAAAATGTATGAAGATGGTTTGATTTATCAGGGAAAACACCCAGTAAATTGGTGTCCTCGTTGTCAAACAGCTATTGCTTTTGCGGAAGTTGAATATTCGGACAACACTACCTTTTTAAATTATGTTAACTTCCCTCCTGCAGTTGAAGATTCATACAAGGACATTGCATCTTCACAAGAATCAGGCAAGCAAGCTGACCCTAAAGAAGAGGGTATTTTAATTGCAACAACTAGGCCTGAATTGATGTCTGCATGTGTAGCGGTTGTAATTCACCCTGAAGATGAAAGATACACTCACCTTTTAGGTAAATATGTTGAAGTTCCTTTATCACACCAAAAAGTAAAAATTATTGCAGATGAAGAGGTAGATCCAGAATTTGGTACAGGTGCAGTAATGATTTGTACATTTGGGGATAAAACTGACGTAAGTTGGGTTCAAAAATATGACCTTGAAGTCATAGATGTTATTGATGATTCAGGTACATTAACAGCTGCTGCTGGAAGATATGAAGGAATGGACCTTCAAACATGTAAAAAACAGACTATCGAAGATTTGGACAGTGAGGGCTACTTATTGAAGAAAGAACAAGTTGATCAAAATGTAGGTCAATGCTGGAGATGTAAAACTCCTGTTGAAATTCTTCTTAAAGAACAGTGGTTTGTAGCTGTAAGAGATTTAATTGAAAAGACCAAAGTTGCAGCGAATGAAATGAATTGGGTGCCTGAACACATGAAATCCCGTATGATAAACTGGGCGGATTCTATGGAATGGGACTGGTGTATTTCAAGACAGAGAATATTTGCAACACCAATTCCTGGATGGATTCTTCAATTTCACCATTATCCATTGCAGGATGGCCTGATGAAGATTATGTAAATCATTTCCCATCAGATATTCGTCCGCAAGGTCACGATATTATCCGTACATGGGCATTTTATACTACATTAAGGTGCATAGCTCTAACAGGTCAAAAACCGTTTGATGATATTGTAATCAATGGTATGGTATTTGGTGAAGATGGAAATAAAATGAGTAAATCAAGACCAGAGTTTGTTGTTGGACCTGAAGAAGTCATTGAAAAATACGGTGCCGACTCATTGAGAACTTGGGCTGCCAACAGTGTCCCTGGATCTGATGTAATATTTGATTGGAAGGATATTAAACACGGATACAGATTCCTTAGAAAATTCTGGAATGCATTCCGATTTATTAGCATGCAAATATTTGATGAAGAAATAGCATATGGTGATGTCAAAGATAATTTGGGTCCTATTGACTTATGGATTTTATCAAAAATCAATAACTTAAACAGAACTGTTGATGAAGCCTTTGCAGAATACAACTTTGCGGAAACAATCACTTCCATAGAAAGATTCTTCTGGCATGATTTCTGTGATGAATATATCGAAGCTGTAAAATACAGATTATACACAGATGTTTCAGATGAGTCAAGACGTGCTGCAAAATACACATTAAGAACTGTTGTTGAGACATCTTTAAAATTATTAGCTCCAATAGCTCCATTTTTCACAGAAGAAGTATATCAATACTTCTCAGATGAATCAATTCATACAACTTCATGGCCGGAAGTATATGGTGAATTGATCAACGATGAAATGGAAAACAAAGGGGAAACCACTGTCGAGTTAATCGATGAAGTAAGAAGATTTAAGTCTTCTGCAAAAATACCATTAAATGCTGAACTTTCTGAAGTCAATGTTTACACTTCAGATGAAGATTTGGTTGATGTATTTAATCAATTCGATGAAGATATTAAAGGTACTTTGAAAATCAATGACTTGGCAATTAGCTCTGGAAAACCTGAAGTCCATGAGAAAATAATTGAAGTCGAACCGGACATGTCTCAAATCGGACCAAAATTCAAAGGTGATGCTGGTAAAATCATCGGTTATTTAAAATCTACTCCTATTGATGAAATTGGAAGCGTTTTAGATGAATCACATGAGCTAACTATTGGGGATATTGTAGTTCCTGAAGACATGTTAAACATCAAAAAGGAGATTGTCGGAGCATCCGGTAAAAAGGTGGATATCCTACAATCTGAAAACTTGGATATGATTGTGGAAGTAATTAGATAATTACTTTCTCATTAACTTTTTTTAATATTAAAGCTATTGCATAAGTTATGGCAAAAATAAGTACTGTCCATATTATTGAATGGATTATTGGCTGATTGTGAACCAATAAGAATGGATAAGGGCCTTCCACTATTTTTAAAATGTTTAAACTAATCATGATTATTCCATATATTGCCGTAAAATACAGTCCTTGAATTGCATGCAGGTTTTCATATCTTTCAAGAAAAACAAAGGATATGATTGCTAAAACTGGACATAATGTGTGGTGGTATAGCATAGATTCATGGAATAATAAATGATACAGTCCTAATTCAGTTGTCCACGACAGTACTGTTAAAACGATTATTAATGTTAATGTTGTTGAAACAATTGCAATGTATCTGAAAGATTTAAACCATGATGGTATTTCATTATTTTTTGAAATTTGGATTAAAAGGATTATGGATGATAGCAATAACAATAGATTGCTGTCTTCGGTATAATATTCTAGTGATGTAATTCCCATTTCTTTAAAAACTAATACAAATCCCATAATCTCTAAAATAATTATCAACAGGTTTATTAGTATATTGATATTTTTATGTGTGGTTTTCATTTTTTAATCTCTATTAAATAATTATTTCAATCTTATTCGAGGTCATTTTCTATTTCTTTAGTTTTCAGTTACATTTAATAATGCATTATTGAATATTATATTCGACAATTTATATCCATTTTTATAAATGAAATCAGTTAATGGAGTGTTATTTCCTCTTATTTTCAACATTTCTTTTTCAATATCAAAGCATAGTCCTCATATTTTTTTGTGTTGAATTTTCCAAAATGAATCAGTCAAATCTTTTTTAAATATTTTTTTCATGTTTTTAACTTTGTTGTACAAGAATTTTCAGGTTTCTACAACAGGGGAGGTTAAATATATTCAATGTTAATCTCAAGTAATACATTTAAGCACAAGTAAGTATGAACTGACTCATATATAAAATTTTTCAGTGAAAATACTTAATCACATCTTTAAAATAATAACTAGAAGTTTATTTTAAAAAATAACTTTATTAAATCTTTAATTTAATTTTTTTGTATATTTAAGATATTATCAATATATTTTTTAAAGTTCATATTGTTCTTGAACACATTCCAAAAATTTAATTAAGTATCTTTTTTAAACTGTATAATAAGAAAGTAAAGAAGAAACGTAATTTTAATATATTTTCGGTAGGGTAAAATGATTCTTAAGGTTAAAAATATTTCAGAAATTGGGGGTGTTGTAAAGGCTCCTCCTTCCAAAAGCTATTCTCACAGAGCAATAATACTGGCGGCACTGTCTAAAGGTACTTCTAAACTATATGATATGCTATACTCAGAAGACACTTTGGCTTCAATAAGGGTTTGTAAAGCGTTAGGTGCTAAAATAAATAAAAATGATAATTATTTAGAAGTTACTGGAACTGGGGGAAAATTGCATAATTATTCTGAAAATCCAATTGATTTGGCAAATTCTGGAACTACGTTACGATTGATGACATCAGTCTCTGCTTTGAGTGATAATGAAGTTATATTGACTGGTGATGACTCTTTAAAGACTCGTCCAATGGGACTACTTATGAATGCTTTGGAACCTTTGGGAGTCAAAACTAAATCTTTAAATGATAATGACAAAGCGCCGATATTGATTAAACCAGGATATGATGGTGGCGAAACTAATATTATGGGTAATGTTAGTTCACAGTTTATTTCATCAATTATTATATCTTCACCATTATCCAAAAATGGTGTAACATTATATGTGTTGCCT
>ONUN01000112.1 GCA_900320955.1 uncultured Methanobrevibacter sp.
AAAGTATTCCAATGAGAATAATTAATAAAAAAAACACATATTTTTCATTATTCATCTTTCCTCAAATCCTCATAAAATTTATTTATTTATTTATTTATTTATTTATTTATTTATTTATTTATTGTTATATGTATATATGACTCATCATATAATCCCTTCTACTTTTTTTAAAATAGCATATGTTTCGTAAAACTATTGTTTTAATGAACTAAATTAAACCTAATTTTCTTTTTTTCTAAAAATTTTTATAACTTGAAACTAAATTTATAATTACAGGAACTAATCCTAATATATTAAACCTAACTCAATTACATATCACACACCTTTACATATGTTTTTTTATAATTAGGATTAGTTCCACTTCTACTATTTCTAAATTTTACTTTTTGAATAATATTTTAATTAATTCTAATTTTTATAAATAATTGGAAATATCTCATTTCCTTTCTCAATAGATGATAATGGCTCATTTTAAGCAATAATTTTATATACTTCCAATCAAAAACATTATATCAATGAGGAGTGTGGAGGTGAAAATGTGAGTGAAATATCAGTTGCATCAGTTGTACGTATCTTGAAGGACGCAGGTGCAGAAAGAATCAGTGATGACGCTAAAAAGGCTTTTGCTGACGCAGTTGAAGCTTCCACTGAAGAATTAGCTAAAAAAGTCATCAAAGCAGCAGCACACGCTAGCAGAAAGACCGTAACTGTAGATGACATCAAATTCATCTGCGAATAAACTTTTTTACAAAAGGTTTAATTAAAAAATTAATTTTAAAATTTTTTATCTATTTTTTCTATTTTTTTCCTTTTTGAAATTATGCTTTGTTCAACTTCTACTTTTTTTTAAAAATTTTTACTATTGGTTACTATTAGTAAACTATGGTAAACCATCAGTAGACCTTTTGTTTACCTCAACAAGTCCGTAACAAGTCTATTTAAAAAATGTTATATGCAATAAAATCAAAATTATAATTAGTCATTATTATGGAGACATATGTATGGATGCGGGTAAAAAGAACTTATTGCAATTTTTAAGTAATCGTCAACAGTTATCAATTCCGATTTATCAAAGGAAATACAGCTGGACAGAAAAAGAGTGTGGTCAATTATTTGATGATGTTATTAGAGTGGCAAATGCTATACAAGAAGAAAACCACTTTATAGGTTCCATAACTTATATGAATCCTGAAGGGCATATTGTTATGGATATTGACAAACTGATGATAATTGACGGACAGCAAAGGATAACAACAATTTCATTATTGATTTCAGCATTAAGCGATTTCCTCTATGAAAATCCTATTGAAAACATCAATCCTAAAAAGCTGATTAACTACTACTTGATAAATGAAGATGAAATGGGAGAACTCAAATATAAGCTCATTTTGACAGATGAAGATAAGGCTACTCTAATCAAAATCATCAATAATTTGACCAAAGAGGAAAAAATACCTTTCGACAACGAGGATTCCAAAAGAGTTAAGGAAAATTTTGAATACTTGAAAGGAAGGATAAATGAAGGAAACGCAAAACTCATTTATCAAGGTCTAAACAAATTGCTGATAATTTTTGTAGCTTTGGAATACAATAAGGACAACCCACAACTTATTTTTGAAAGCCTTAACTCAACAGGATTGGAGCTTAGCCAAGCAGATCTCATTAGGAATTACATCTTAATGGGATTAAATACAGATGAACAGGAAACACTTTATACTACATATTGGAAAAAGATTGAAAAGCTGTTTGAGGAATCAGGAAGTTGGCTTTTCGACAAGTTCATTAGAGATTATCTCACTGTCAAGACAGACAAGGTGCCTACTTTCAGAAACATTTACTCAGATTTCAAGAAGTATTCAAAAACATTTGACAATGTAGAGGAACTTGTAAATGACGTATTCAAGTTTTCTAATTATTTCTCCTGCATTGCATTCGGTGAAGAGGAAAACAAGAAACTGAAGGAGGCTTTGGACAGCTTAAGCAGCATGGGCTATGACGTAACATATCCATTTTTACTGCATCTATATAAGGACTATGCTGACGAACTATTGCCATTAGAAGAGTTTATTGAGATGATAAGATATACTGAGAGTTATCTGCTTAGAAGATTAATATGTAACATACCGACTCCTTCACTGAACAAAACATTCGCAAAGATGTACAATGACATTGACACTGGCAACTATTCAGAATCCTACCAGGTTCAGCTTGTCTTAAAAGAGAACTATCAGAGAATGCCTACAAACAGGGAATTTGGCAGGAACTTCAGAGAAAGGGACATCTACAATTTGAGAGGAAAGAACAAGGAGTACATTTTTGACAAGTTTGAAAACTGGAATTCCAAGGAAAAGACTCCTGTCGAATCATACACTATTGAGCATATTATGCCTCAAAATCCAAACCTTTCACAAGAATGGAGAGACTGCTTGGGTCCGAATTGGGAAGAGATTCAAAAGACATATCTCCATACAATAGGCAATTTGACACTTACTGGATATAATGCTGAATTAAGCGACAGCTCGTTCCAAGAGAAAAGAGATATGGAAGGAGGATTCAGGCAAAGCGCCATCAGGCTAAATGTCTACTTGCAGGACTTGCCAACATGGAATGAAAACGAGATTAAGAAAAGGACGAAACATCTTATTGAAGAAGCATATAAAATATGGAAATATCCTGAAGTCTCCCAAGAAGTTATTGACAAATACTCTTCCAAAGATGAGGAAGAATTGGAAATAGACGTCTCTGGATTTACTGAGGTTGAAAGACTAAGGTTTGATTATTGGACAGAATTTAACAATTATCTAAAGGAAAATGATGATTTGTTTGTTTATCCTATGCCTCCTAATGATACTTGGTATTCATTATTCATGAATACAGGCATTGCACATATTGAATTAACTATTTCAGCTGTTTTGAAAAATACAATAAATGTCCATTTCAGAATAAAAAAGGATAGCAATGAGATTTTTGATAAGCTGTATGCTCAAAAGGATATCATTGAATCGGAAGTGGGCATGGAACTGGAATGGGATAAGGCGGAAAATCATAAAATTTCGAAGATTGGTAAGACATTGGATATTGATATTAATGAAAAGTATAATTGGGAAAGAGCTATTGAATGGCAATATGATATGTCTGTAAGATTAAGAGAATCCATTTTACCCAAAGTGCAAAATATAAAATAAGGAGTTAAAAAAATGAGCAACTTTCAAGAAAAATCCAACTTTATATGGAATTTAGCAGATCTTTTGAGAGGGTCTTACAAGCGTAACGAATACCAAAAGGTTATTTTACCTTTCACAGTATTGAAAAGGTTTGATTCAGTGCTTGAACATTCCAAACAGGATGTTTTAGAGAATTATAATGAATATAAAGATAAAATTGACAACATCGAACCTATTCTTTTAAATGTTGCAGTAAATGAAGATGGAAAAAAGCTAGGATTCTATAACTTTTCAAAGTACGATTTTAAATCATTGCTTCAAGACCCAGAAAACATTGAAGAGAACATGATTTATTATCTGGACTGTTTTAGCGATAACATTAAGGACATATTTGAAAACTTTGACATTAAGAAGGAAATATCAAGATTGTCTAAGGCAAATCTTTTATATCTGTTGGTTAAAAAATTCTCTGAGACAAGTGTTGATTTAAGTCCTAAAGCTGTTTCTAACCATGACATGGGAACTATTTTTGAAGAGTTAATTAGAAAATTCTCAGAACAATCCAATGAAGAGGCAGGAGAGCACTTTACACCTAGAGATGTGGTTAAGCTCATGACTGAGTTGATGTTCATAGAAGATAATGACATTAATGAAAAAGGTTTGATTAAGAAGATTTATGACCCTGCTTGTGGGACAGGAGGAATGCTAACTAGCTGTAAGGATTTCATCACTCAAAACAATAATGACATTGATGTTGTGTTATATGGACAGGAAATCAATCCAGAAATCTATGCTATCTGTAAGGCAGACATGCTAATGAAAGGAGAAGTTGCTCAAAACATTAAAGGACCATCAAGCACACTATCCGACGACCAACTAAAAGACGACAAATTCGACTACATAATATCCAATCCACCATACGGCAGAGACTGGGAAAGCGATAAAGAAGCAGTCGAAGCAGAAGCAGAACTAGGATACGGAGGAAGATTCGGAGCAGGGACACCAAGAAAAAGCGACGGACAACTACTATTCATACAACACATGATTTCAAAAATGAAACGAAAAGAAAAATCAAGAATAGCAGTAATCACAAATGGATCACCCCTATTCACAGGAGATGCCGGCTCTGGAGAAAGTGAAATACGCAGATGGCTATTTGAAAATGATTATATTGAAGCAATAATTGGTTTGCCAACTTCTTTATTTTATAATACTGGCATAAAAACATACATATGGATTTTAACTAATGAAAAATCAAATCAAAGAAAAGGTAAGGTCCAGTTGATTGAATCACAAGACGAATATGTGAATATAAGAAAAAATTTAGGCGATAAAAGATTTGAACTATCAGAAAACAATATAAAAAATATTTTAAATGATTATTCAAATTTTGAAGAAAAAGATAATGTAAAAATATTTGATAATGAATACTTTGGTTATACATAAACAATAAATAAATAAATAATTTTTATGAGGATTTGAGGAAAGATGAATAATGAAAAATATGTGTTTTTTTTTTATTAATTATTTTCATTGGTATACTTTCAATTTCATTTGCAAGTGCCAATGAAAATATGGTTTTAAATGAAAACACACAATCAAATATTGAAGAAGTATCTTTAGACAGTTCTACTGAA
>ONUN01000191.1 GCA_900320955.1 uncultured Methanobrevibacter sp.
CAACGAAGTTGAGTCCACAACCAGTACCACAGTAAGGACAGATTGTTGGAACATATTTTATTTCAACCATTTTATAATCTCCAAAATATATTATTTTTTTAAAATAATTAAAAAAAAAGAAGCTTTGAAAGCTTCTTCAAATTTGAAATTTACTAGCTTATTCTTTAAGGTATGTGTACCAGTAGATACAAGCGACGAATATTGCTCCTCCAACAATGTTACCGAGAGTTACTGGAATTAAGTTATTTACAATAATAGTACTCCAGTTAACACCTTGAGCTCCTAAGAACATACCTAATGGTATGAAGAACATGTTTGCAACACTGTGCTCAAATCCAATGGTTACGAAAGCCATAATTGGGAACCAAATACCAAAGATTTTACCAATGATATCATCGGATGCGTTAGCTAACCATACAGCTAGACATACAAGCCAGTAGCTGGATCAGAAGTGATAATTCCACCCATAAATGCAAGAACGTATGCAACGAATAATGCACCTACGAAGTTGAATAACCAACTTAATACCCAATTTTTAGCGAGACCGCCAACAGAAGCGGTACCATCTAATACACCGATGGTCATGAACATTACGTTACCGGTAAATAATTCAGAACCAGCGAGTACTACAATAATCAAACCTACAGGGAACACTGCACCGAATACGAATTTGGATAAACCAATTGGTAAACCGGCAGCGACCATACCTGCATTAGCGACTTCAGCTAATAAACCTCCAAATGCGATGTATGCTCCTGCTAAAAAAGAAAGCAAAATCACATTAACAATATTTGCAGAGTTTTTTGCACCAGCAGTTGCAGAAATTGCTTTTGCTGTTTCTACTGGGCTTTTAAAAGATGAACTCATATTATCAACCTCTTTATCCCTTTTTTTATAATTTTTTATAATACTAATGAATCACACTAAAAAGTTCAAAGTATTATGAATATTATTTATATATCTTAATATATAAAAAGGATTTGTTATCTGCATCGAAAAGAAATATTTAAATAGTATAATCAATTTATATATAATTGTAATGATAAATCATTATAGATTTTTATCACATCGACAATAATTACTATTTTTTTGAAAAACTATTTATTATTAATTTTTACATGAAAATAATACTTAAAATCAATTTTTTATTATCAAAAAAAGATTTAATCAATAAAAATTTAATAAAATTAAATGACATAAAATTTTATAAAATACGAAGTGAAAAAGATAACATAACCTATATTTATATATGATGAAAATTCGTTGGTAAAAATACACAAAAAAGAACAATCAGAGATAAGTAACTTTTCCTATACTAACTCTATCAGAAATAATTAATTCGATGAAAAACGAACAAAATTCGATTCAATATTTTATTAAAGTTGATAACATTGCCAGTATTGAAATATTGTGATTTTAAAAATTCATTACTACAACGATAACAACACTTTTTCAATATCAAAAAAATGACCTGGTGAAAGATATATCTTATCATAACATATAATAATATTATAAAGAGGATTAAATCATGAAAATTGAAGAAATTGATGCCATAAACTACAAGAATGGAAAAGCAATGGACGGCAAAGAAAAAGTCGTTAAAGATGAAACAATCACATTGACAATAAATGGAGATATAAGTCGCAGCCTGTCAGCAATCGAAGATTCACTGGAAGACTTTACAGTAGGATACCTATTCAATGAGAACATGGTAAATTCAATGGATGCAATCAAAGAAATCAAAGTCAACAAAACACAGATCAATGCTGAAATTGACGATACCCTACTTAAAACCAATGAAACTGTACTCTGTTCCGACTCTGCAGGAGGATGGAGAAGCAAAATTAAAACCGTGAATCCGGTTGAATCCGATTTTCAAGTCAGCGCCAGCGAATTGATTTCAAGAATTGAAGAGCTGAAAGACAATGCCGAAATTTGGCAGGCTACAGGTGGAACACATGTTGCCGGAATTGTCTATGAGGATAACTTTATTGTAAAAGAAGATGTGAGCCGCCATGTAGCAGTCGACAAGGTAATCGGCTATGGTTTATTGCATGGTTTTGACTTGTCCAGATCCTATGTAATATACAGCGGAAGAATGCCTGCAGATATGGTTATAAAAATGACAAGAGCGGGAGTTCCAATACTTGCATCAAATGCAGCTCCGGCAAATTCAGGATATAATATTGCAAAAAAAGGAAACATTACATTAGTTGGCTTTTTAAGAGGCCAAAGATGTAACGTTTATAATAATCAAAATAGAATAATTTTCTAATTATTCCAATACTGTATGTCTAGCTTTCAAGTCACTTTCTGTTTGTTCCATTTTTTCCATCAATTCAGAAACAACAGCATCCAAAAATACCAAAGTGGTTAATTCAAAAGCAGTTCCCAAAGGAGTTAAGGAAGTATAGTTTCCATGAATTTGACGTTTCATATAGTTTTCGTCATCAACTTCCTTTTTGGTTCTTCCTTTAACGAAAAGATAACCATCAGCCAATTGTCCTAAAGTGGATTCAGGATAAGAAGTAACCGCCAATACTTTTGAACCTCTATTTTTAGCAATCTTTGCAGCTGAAACAATAGTGTTGGTTTCACCTGATCCGGAAATTGCAATTATACAGTCGTCAGCATTGATGGCTGGAGATATTGTCTCACCCACAACAAAAGAACTTAACCCCAAATGCATCAATCTCATAGCAAATGCTTTGGCTGCAAGTCCTGATCTACCTGCTCCTGTAACAAAGATATTGTTGGAGCCTATAATTATATTTTCAAATTCATCGACAGATTCTTCATCTAAAAATTGTTGAGCAGAATCAATATTCTCCAATATGGCCTTAATAGAATCTTTCATTATATATGTTAAACTATATTATAATTATGAATACAATTTTATAAATAATTAATGTTATCATATAATAATATATTTAAGTATGAAAATTATTTGAAGAATGGACATGAAATTTGAAAGCAAAGGATTGATAAATCTGGAAATTGATGGGAAAATATACGATTATAAACTATTTAAAAGTTTAGAATCACTCAATAGAACAAAATCCCAAAGAAAATCTGCAAAAGAATTAAATATATCCCATACTGTGTTCAATAGACGACTTCTTAAAGCCGAAGAAAAGTTAGGTTTGAAGATTAGCCAAAAAGTCGGAAACGGCACCCTATTGACTGAAGCAGGCATTGATTTACTTGATGAATTTAGAAAATATCAAATCCAAATAGAGAAAACATCAAACATAAATATTGCCGGAGGACATATTAGCTCCGGACTTTTGGAGAGTATCAAACATCCATTCAACATTAATGTCTACAGTAGCACAGATAAGGATGCATTTGAGCTTGCTAAAAGAGGAGCAGTTGACATATTGACACTTGACGATCCGTTGCTTGCCTATGAATTAAATATTGATTTTACACCGATAGCTTATGATTATCTAGTTCTGATTTCAAGCCCCAATTGCGAAGAGGTTAGAAGCATAAATGACCTTGAAGGCCTTGAATTTATTAATGTTGAAGGTTCGGCGCAAAGGCTTGCATGGAGCAGTCTTGAGCATTATGACATAGAGTACAACTTAAAAAGTACAGTCAATTCGCAGTTTGATGCATTTAAATTGGTTAGAAATTCAGAAAATCTCCATAGTTTTTTAAATGCAAGTTATTTCAAAGGAAATGACATTTTAAAGTTTGATACAAGACATGTAATCAGTTTAATTAAAGTTAATGAAGATAAGCCTGAAGTAGACGAATACATTGAATATATACTTAATGACGGTCAAAAAGCCATTGAAAATCAAGGTTTCACATTAATCTAATTATTACTTTTCAGATGCTCACGGACAACTTAATAATATATATATTATTATATAGATTATTGTACACTCATATGACTTCATGAAATATCATGTATGTGCAAGCATGATATTTCAAAACATTAAATAATGATAAAAACTAATATTAAATTGAAAATTTAAAAGGCGATATTATGGCAAAAAACAGAGATTTACTAGCAATTGGTCACTCTGCTCATGATTATATAATTAGAGTAGCTGAATTTCCGAAAGCAAACTTTTCAGCACCCATTACAAATATGAAAACCTTTAATGGAGGGGCTGCTGCTAATGTGGCTTGTGTTGGAGCAAACTTAGGATTAAAAACATCACTAGTATCAGCAGTTGGTGGCGACTTTAAAAAAACAGAATACTATGAACATATGCAAAATCTTGATATCGATACCAAATCATTAATCATAGTACCTGGCGAAGCTACTCCAACCGCATTTGTCCTAACCGACGATAATGAAGACCAAATCAGTTATTTCTATTGGGGAGCTGCTCGCGAATTCGCAGAAAGCAAAGTGCCATCTGCTGCAATAAAGGATGCTGAAGCAGTGCACCTCGCAACAGGTGACCCTGATTTCAACTGGAAATGTTCTGAAGAAGCAAAAAATGAAGGTTTGCTTGTTTCATTTGACCCTGGACAAGATTTGGGAATGTATGATACCAAAAAACTAAAAGATGTGATTGAAAATACCACAATCCTTTTCGGTAATCATCATGAAATTGAAAGGATTTTAGAAGCTCTTGAAACTGACCTCAACGGACTTAGAGAATTAGGTCCGAAAATCGTCGTCAAAACTTGTGGAGCAAACGGAAGTGAAATTTACTCCAATGAAGACAAGATTAAAGTCGATGCAATAACCAGAGAAGCAGTTGATCCGACTGGAGCTGGAGATTCATATAGAGCAGGATTTTTATCAAGATTCTTAAATGGGGAATCACTCGAAGAATCCGCAAAATTTGCATCTTCCGTATCATCATTTATTGTTGAGCAACAAGGATGTCAAACAAACATGCCTAGTTTCGACGATGCATTTGAGAGAATGAATGGATTTTACTAAATCCACCCATTTACTTTTTTTAAAGTGAACTTTATTATTATCAATAATTCTTAAATTTAAGTATAGAAAATAAATTTAACTTATTTTTTAAAAAAAACTTTATATTAGTCAAATCAAATAGAATTAAGGAATTATCCTATTAATTTAAATACTATTAAATAAAAAATAGTGACTATCAACTTATTATGAGAATATTTTAAATTAAATTTGACTGTTATAAATCTTAATTGAGGGATGATTAAATGACACAAATTAGTGATGCAAAGAAAGGTATATTAACCGA
>ONUN01000121.1 GCA_900320955.1 uncultured Methanobrevibacter sp.
TAATTCCACTACTTCGTTTAATTTTTTAAGTACTAATTTGGAAAGTGGTGTAATTAAGTTTGCATAGAATTTTTGAGCTGCATCCATTAAGACGTATTCAGGGATTTCATCTGAGAATCTTTGTGTGAAACATAAGTGTTGACCGAATGCGTCGTTAGGGAATAGGATTCCGGTTTCATCTGCAAGCAAGGTGAACATGCTGTCAGGCCAGTGTAAGAGGAATGCATCGAGGAATGCTAATGTTCTTCCGCCAACATCTAAAGAGTCACCGGTTCCTACAGTGATGAATTCAGCACCTTCAAGTGCAGGATAGTGTTTTAATAATCCGTTTACTGCAATTTTGGTACAGTAGATAGGTGCTTCAGGGAATCTTTTGTGTAAGTCCACTAAAACTCCGGAATGGTCTTTTTCAACGTGGTTTTGGATGATGTAGTCAACTTTGACTTCTCTTCCTTCTTGAGCAAAAGCGTCATCGATACGTGCCATCATTTCTTTTGTTTTTCCAGGATAAGCATTATCAATGATTGCTACTTCATCTTCTCCAAATACAATGTATGCATTGTAAGTGGTTCCGTCTAAGGTGTAACCGTGGTAGGTTCTTAAGTCCCAATCGAGCACACCAATCCAGTATACTCCATCAGCTATTTTTTGTGCGTTTGCTTTCATAATTTCAACCTTTTATTAAAGTTTTTTATTCATGGATGTTGTTATCTATGAATTGATATTATTATCTAATTTGTTATTATATATAATTTTGTTTTATACGAACTGTTTCAAAAGTTCAGATACTTATTACTCTTCAAGCGCTCTCTCTCAATATTTTTTATCAACGAAGAATAAAAGTGATTAGTATGAGCTATGAGCTATCTTTGAGAAAGTACTGTATCTATTTTGATATGAGTCTTAAAGAACTTCTTGAGGAAGCTGAAGAGGATGAGATGAAAGGTGTGAAATGGAAACACAGCAGGTTGAAATCAAAACTGGTTGAATATAGGCATCACATGTTTCAAAACTATGCTGCAGGAACAGTTAGAAAAGAAATGAACTGTATAATCTTTTTTTACAAGTTCTATGACATAGAAGTATGGGATTTGCCTAAAGTCAATGACAAAAGCATCCAGAAACCTGCTCCGATATATTTTAAGGATTTGCCTGATAAGGAAGTTATAAGGGAAGCCTTTCAGATTGCATCTCCTCTGATGAAGGCCATCATACTGTTTTCCTGCTCCAGCGGATGTGCCCGGACAGAGACACTGAGCCTGACAATCGGGGATTACATTGAGGCACTGTCCGAATATCTGCCTAGACATAGAATGGATATTTTTGAGGTTATTGATTATCTTAATGATGTCGATGATGTGGTTCCAACCTTCAGTATTTTAAGGAAAAAGACAAACAAGTATTATCTTACATACTGCAGTCCTGAAGCTGTTAAAGCTATTAATGCATATCTGTTGTTGCGTGATAAGCCGGTAACTGATGAAAGTCCGCTCTTTCAAATCAGCAGGACATATATGGTGCAGTCATTTGAGATGATTAATGACACATTGGGTCTTGGTAGAGTCGGACGATACCGCAGATTCAGAAGTCATATGCTTCGTAAGTTTCATGCTTCAGCATTATATAATGACGGCATGAGCATAGACAAGGTCAACGATTTGCAGGGAAAGGCCAAAAACAAAACCGATGCGGCATATTTCATGACTAATCCTGACGATTTGAAATATGAATATATCCAGCATCTTCCTGCCGTTACTATAAACACTGATGTTGAAAAGCTGTCTGTCAAGTCACCTCAGTTCATTCAGATGGAAAAGGAAAATGAAGCATTAAAATCAGAAGTGGGTGATATGAGAGGTGAACTTGAGGAGATGAGAGGTTTGAAGAAAGAACTTTTGGGCATCATAAACAAGGTGGTGAGGGGTCATAATAGATATAAAAGTTAATTGTGATGGCATTTGGCATGTGTTGAATGCTATCAACATAAATAAGAACAAGTAAAAAACATTTACTAAAATAACAAGATTTATTAATGATTATAGATTTATAATAATTCCTAATTTATTATAGAGAGTTAAATCGTTAATATATCTTATTTTTTTCAATATCTAAAATTTAAACTTATTTTATCTTAATTTAAATTTGTAATTATCAAGAGTGTTTATTGGTAAGAGTATATAGTGAATAGTATAATCTTATCATAACTGTTGGTTCATTTGGGTGCTGATAAATTTTATACTAAAAAATCTTCACAGAAAGATTTTCAAAAATTAAAGAGGATATTTTATGAAAGAAAAAATTAATAATAAAAGTTGTTCTATCTGTAATTCAGAAATAAATGGATATAGATTTTATATGACTGAAGATAAAAAGCAATATTTTTGTTCTGAAGAATGTGCCGAACAAAAATTAGAGGAAACTAATAATGAGATAATTTGGGATTACGGATTTTGCCCAGCTTATAAGTATTGTAAACAATTAGATAATATAAGAGGAAAATGTACATTTAAAAATAAACTCACTAAAAGCCAGTTCGGCAGTAATCATATCCCTAGATCATATGAATCTCCAAATTACTGTTCTCCTGCTGAAGCTTCACAGATAATAAGTAATGTTAAATTATTTAATTATGTTAAAAAATCTGAAAAAGAGTCTACAGAGTTGAATAAGTCTAGTTTGGAGTTAAATAAATCAACTTATTCATTAACTAGAGCCATGTTGTTTGTAAGTATTGCAAATCTTATTCTGATTGTTCTACAAATTTATTTACAAGTATCTTCAGCATAACTTTTGAATAAAAGGTTATATAAATACAAAAAGACATTAGTTATTGGTGATAGTAATGGTGGAGATAACCATAATAAATAGATTACAAGAATTGTCTCAGACATATAATACATTTGAAAGTCTTAAATTACATCCAGTTCATATCCGTGAAATTAGGATTTTGTTTAAAAATTCAAAAAGTGTTATTTTTAGTAAAAATGCTAAAATCAACATTGATGGATATAAATGTTGTATTGCAGGAGAATCTTTTGATTTAAGAAATGATGTCCCTGCGGAGATAGATTATATTGGATAATTTTTTGGAAGTATTTTTTCAATTACTTCCTCTTTTTTATTTTAGAAACAATTTCATTATTAAATATAGTATACATATTTTGAGGATTTTTTATTAAAGTTTTAATATTTAAACTTATTTAAGCTATTTTTACTTGAATATTCTATTTAGATTTCAATATTGCTTTTAATGTAAAAAAACTATTTTAAATTTCTTTTTTCAACTGTTAAGTTTATATTTGATGAAAAATATAGGTATACTTGAAATAATATTTTTTTAAATTATGGGGAAATTGTATGCTTAAGGTTTTCATCAGCAGTAATCAAACAGAATTCGCAAAGGAACGTCAATTTATCAAAAAACAATTTGAAGAAGATTTTTTCTTAAAATCTTTTTTTGAAGTTTTTATTTTTGAAGATTCTCCTTCATATGGTTTATCACCTGAAACCACTTATTTTAAAGAAGTTAGGCAATCTGATATTTATATTGGCCTTATTGGATCTCATTATGGCAATATCAAAGAATCTGGATTATCTGCAACGGAAGAAGAATATGATGCATTCCATTCTTCAAATGAACACTCATTTTTTTATATTAAAGAAGTCGAAGAAATGGATGCTGAAAATCAGAAATTTTTATCAAAAATAGAACCTAATAATAAACATTCTTCTTTTAAAGATGAAAATGAATTAATTGATGAAATTAAAAAAAGTTTAGTTAAATTTTTATCCGAAAGTCAAAAAGACAATAAAAACTATGATAAAAAACTTATTCTTGAATCTAAAATTGATGATGTAGATGATGAAGCATATAATTTATTTTTCGATTTGTTAAAAGATGATGATTCTTATAAAAAATTGAGAAATGAAGAGAATAAATCTTATTCGTTACAACACATTGGCGCTGGTGAAGAAATTAATGGTGTTTTTCATTTAAATGTTGCAGGGGCATTATTTTTTGCTCGTGATGTTACTAAATTCGTATCACATGAAATCAAAATGGTTAAATTTAAAGGAATAAGTAAATTTGATGCTATCGATCGTGTTGATTCAAGCAGTTCTCTTTTAATATTATTGAATGAATTTGAAAAATTTTATAAAAGGAATACTCGTTCTGGTTTTTTTATTGATGAGGTTAGTCGTGTTAATGTTGATGAATATCCAATTAGGGCGATTCGTGAAGCTATTATTAATGCACTTGCTCACAGGAATTATGAAATTTCATCTAGTTTCATCGAATTTTACATATATGATGACCGTATTGAAGTCATTAGCCCTGGAAAACTTATAGATAATTTGTCCATTGAAGATATTAAAAATGATGAAGGTATAGGTCATAGAAATGAAAGAATTTGTGAAATGTTTTACAGAACTAATTATATGGAACATATAGGTAGGGGTATTCCACAAATGATTGATGAAATGAAAAATTTTGGCCTTGAAGAACCTCAGTTTAGTGAAGGTAAAGATTCATTTAAAGTTGTATTTAAAGGAAATGATGGTGAATTATATCATGATGTTGCCGGCACAAATGTTATAAATTTAAAAGATTTGGGTTTAAATCCACGTCAAATTGAAATCTTAACCATAATTACTAATGAAAATGTTTCAATGTCATATGAAGACCATATTAAAATGTTTGGTAAATCTAAACCAACTGCTGAGAGAGATTTTTCTAAATTATTAAAACTTAACTTGGTTAAAAGAAATAAAAATGGTAAAAAAGTTTATTTCTCATCTCCAGATTATTAAAATGATGGACATCATGGATTTTTGATGGGTATTTTGATGGGTATTTTAATTAATTCTATTGTTAATAATTTTATATGAAATCTATCAAACTATAATTTTAATTTATCAAATTTTTAATATTTTTAATAGTTAAATTAATTTGATGGATATAATTTTAATTAGATTTATATATTTTAATTTTATAATTATTATTAATTATTGATTAAATAAGGTGTTCAATGTTTAAAGAAGATTGTCCAATATCTTTGTTAGATGATGATAAATTAAATAGGCGAGAGTTTGCAGAATCATTAGCACAAGCTATTTTAAATCATGAAAAAGAGAATTGTTTAACTATTTCTTTAATGGGTAAATGGGGTTCTGGAAAAACTTCAATTATTAATATGGTTGAAGATTATTGGGATGTTGATGAAAATATAGTTATCCATTTTAATCCTTGGTATTTTTCC
>ONUN01000005.1 GCA_900320955.1 uncultured Methanobrevibacter sp.
GACTGTTTTTGCAGCATTGCTATACTTTATGATGTGTGGAATCAATGTAATGGTGCCGTTGTTTGTACAAAATGTTGCATATTACTCTCCAACGGAATCCGGATTTATATTGTTCCCTGCAGCAATAATTATGATTGTGTTCAATTTTATAAGTCCTATAATGGCCGATAAGTTTGGCATAAAGCCAGTTTTAATAGCATCATCAATTATGAATATTATTGGATTTGCTTGCATGATGACTTATAACATGAATTCCACATTTGAATATCTCTTGGTTACTCAGTTAATCAGGGGAATCGGCTGTGGGCTTGGTCTATCACCTGCAATTACTTGGGCAATGAGTGTTGTTGCAGGTGATGTTGAGGATGCAACTGCAGTCAACAACACCACAAGGCAGGTTATAGGTGCTATAGGATCATCAGTTACAGTTGTGATAATGCAGATATTGGCAAATGGAAAAATTACTCACAATCAGCTTTCCGTCACTTCATTTAGCTTAACTTCATTAATGATGATATTGATTACTGTGATATTATTGATAATAACAATATTTTTCATAAAAAATAAAAAAGACATTGTTGATGGTTAAAATAATTCAGATTTGATTAAACGTTGTTGATTGTTACCAAATGTTGCTGTAAATCGAGATATTCAACAGGATTGGTTCAGTAACTGCTTTTTAAATCCTTCTTTTGCTTTTATAATTGTTTTTTCATCGTATAATTCTTTATTGTTGTCTAAAGTAAATTCAACCAAATCATAAATGACTTTATTCAGGGATTTGCCTTTGTCTGTTAGAAAATATTCATCTGCATCTTTTTTAATCAATCCCTGTTCTTCCATGAGATTTTTAAAGTGATAAATATTAAAATCAATGCAACATAAAGCTGTTTAAACATTTCTGGGTAAGAAGCCTTGAATGGTTCGCCATTCGCTATCAATATTTGATGTAAAGTATTAATAATTTTTCAATGTTGTTGTACAATGTTTCTTCGGCTTTTTTAAGCCGTAGATGTTCAATTAAATACAAAATTATTGTTGATAGTTTATATAAAAGCTTTACATAATCTATTTATATAATTGATTTAATAAATTGTAAATAATATTTAACTGGGTGTTTGTCATGTCAATTGATCAAATAATTTTAGGAAATATATATACGTTAGATAGAAAAGTAGAAGCAATATGTGTAAAGGATGGAATAATCCAATATGTTGGTTCAAAAAGAGTTGCTCAGGAATTAATTGATGAAAATACTGAAATTTTGGACTTTGGTGATAATTTCATTTATCCTGGATTTATGGACGGTCATGCTCATGGACTGCCTGCAGGAAATATATTGGGTTTTTCAATTGACTTGCTTGATGGAGAAACGCTTGAGGATTATGTTGAAATAACGAGGAAGTATATTGAGGAAAATCCTGGTAGAAAAATTTACTGTGGTAACAATTGGGTTTGTGGTAATGAAAGACCTACTGCAGCAATGCTTGATGAAGTTTCAAGAGATGTTCCAATTGCATTGACCACACTAGATGGTCATTCCATATGGTTAAACACAGCAGCTATGGAAAAGTTTGGCATTGATGAAAAACTACTGGAAAAATACAGTGCCAACGAAGTCCATATTGGTGAGGATGGTAAACCTACAGGATACTTGTCAGAAGAACCTGCAATCACTTTAAATTCAAAAATAGTCAAAAGTGATGAAGAATTGCAAGAGTCTCTTTTAATTTGGCAGGAATACGCATTCAGTCAGGGAATTACAGCTGCTTTTGATGCTCATGTAGGTTATTTTGGATATCCTTCACTTAAAGCTTATGCAGACGTGTCTAAATCCGGAAAATTAAAACTCAGAACCTATGCAGTTCGTACAGTTAAGGACACTGATGATGTTTTAGAACTCGTTGAATTAGCTAGCAAAGTCAATAATGAATACTTTAAAATTACAGGTGTTAAAGTATTTATTGACGGGGTTGTGGAGGCACATACTGCTTGGCTTTTGGATGAATATGGTGACCAACCAGGATATTTTGGAGTTAAATCATTTAGTGACCATGATAAGTTAGTGGAATTTGCAAAACTTGCTAATGAACATAATATGAATGTTCACTGCCATACTGTTGGTGATGGTGCAGTTAAATTTGCTTTAGATGCTTTATGTGAAGCTCAAATTGCAACAGGCAATATGGACCAGAGAAATGCTTTTGCTCATCTTCAAGTTGTAGCTCCTGAGGATATTAAAAGAATGTCTGAATACAATGTTATAGCTGTTGTTCCACCATTATGGGCTCCAAGGGAAAAATCTTATGGTAAATTGGAATTGGAATATTTGGGACCTGACAGGGAGGGCAATTGTTATCCGATAAAATCTTTCCTTGATGCAGGTGCAAAAATTACATTCCACAGTGATTATCCGGTATCTCCAATTATGAGTATGCCTCAATCAATTTATGCTGCTGTTAAAAGATATCAAACTCTTGAAGAATGCGAACCTAGGAATTTAAAGGAATCTATTGGTGTTATGGATGCATTAAAGGCTATGACAATTAATACTGCCTATCAATTTGGTCAGGAAGACCATTTGGGGTCACTGGAAATTGGAAAAGTTGCAAACATGGTTGTGTATGATGTAGACTTTTTAAATGATGATATTGAAAAAATACCTGATGCAAAATTAATTTCCACTATAGTTGATGGTGAAGTTGTTTATAGATAATTGCAGGAGTACTCGAACTTCTATAAGTCAGGGATTAATTGCACAAAAGGGGCATTACTTAGCAATGCCTCTATGAACTTTAATGGAAACAATAACTGGCAATGACAGGATTAATACAAACTTTTTCAAATGATAAAAGAAAATCATTAACCTTGTAAAATTGCCTGAACCTTTAGGAAAATAAGAATCTTCAACTTCTACAAGTTTGGTTGTTCAAAAAATATTTAGTAAATGAGATAATGCTATTATCTCCATTTTTTCACATTATGGACAATTTCATTGATATTATTTTTGTAAAAACTGAATTGCAATTTACAGACTCTAAAATCTTATGAAATTTTGAATTCCATATTGTACATGCCCCTTCTTAAAAATGATTTTTTGTTGTAAACCTTAAAGCCTAATCTTTCATATAATGCCTTTGCTTTCGGATTTCTAAAATCAGCATCCAGAATAACTCTTTTATAACCGTTTTTTTGAGCATAGTCTATAACGTCTTTGATGACTTTTGTTCCATAGCCTTTGGATCTGTGATTTTCATCGATGGCAATCTCACCAATGTAAACGTCATCTTTTTTAATGTCACAAATAACAAAATGATCCAATATATCAACAATTAACAGCTTAAGGGTGGTAAAATGAAAGTTGGGCTGATTATGGTATGTACATGCACTTAAAATTCCAATAATATCCTTACCATCATAAATGACTCTAATGGTTTTGTCATCTTTTAGGCTTTTTTCAAGAGCTGAAATGGCTTTTTTTCTTGAACCGAAAAGCCTGTCATAAGTTCTGAAATCTACGTTATATCTCAGTGTTGCAATCTTATTTGCATCATGGATTTGGGGGTTGAAATTCATATATCGCATATTATTTCTCATCTTTGTAATTATTGTTCAAATGCAGTTATGAATGTATATATCCAATCAAAGTTAAAAATTTAATCTTTGAAATTTGATTAAAGTTTTTTTCATTGATTTGTGGGGTGATGTCATCCAAAACGTTTTTTAAAGAAAAAATATAAAACAGTCATATAGATGTTTTAAGAAATATTTCATCGTGTTTAGATTTAATGTTTTCAATTGAAATATGTTCAAAATAAGTATAAAAAAAAATAACATAATTTTGAATCAAAACAGGAACTGCATCCAAACATACGAAAGATTATGGGTCATGACAAAAAATCAATATATAAAAAACGGAGAATGAAACAATGGGTGAGATGAAAGAGAAATTGAGATCTCAATATGGGGATAACAAAAAAATTGTCGATGGGGATTATGACAAGGCACTGGCTGTCAAATGTATAAATGGAACATTTGTGGGCAAAAAAATTGAAAATACTCTTGTGTATAAAGGCATTCCGTTTGTGGAAAGACAACCCAAAGGGGATTTGCGCTGGAAAGCACCGGTGGAATGTGTTAGTGATGATGGTGTGTATGAAGCATATTACAATGGAAAATGTGCTTATGGAAATGAGAACTTGGAAGATGGTTCCCTTTATTATCCTAGTGAAGCTTGTCTTTATCTAAATGTATGGAAGGCTGATGATGCATCTAATGAAAAAAAGCCAGTTATGGTATGGATTCATGGTGGAGCTTATGAAGCTGGAGGAACAGCTGATTTACAATTTGATTTAGTCAATTTTTTGAAAGAAAATCCTGAGGTTATTGTTGTTACCATTGCATATAGGCTTGGTGTTTTCGGTTTTTTCCATCTCTCTCACCTGTCTGATGGAAAGGATTATCCTGATGCACAGAATTTGGGGCTTATGGACCAGATGATGGCACTCAAGTGGGTTCATGAAAACATTGCTGGTTTTGGTGGAGACCCTAATAATGTAACAATTTGGGGTGAATCAGCAGGTGCTGGAAGCGTAACACTGCTTCCTCTGATTGAAGGATCTCATAAGTATTTTAAGCGGGTCATTGCACAGAGTGGTTCTCCTTCCCTTTCAAGATCTAGTAAAGAGGCTATGGAATGTACAAATGAAATCATTGACTCGCTCGGCTGTAAAAGTGTTGCAGATCTTAAAGAAATCGATGCCGAGACATTACTTGAAGCATCAGCTGTTCTCATGTTTCGTTCAGCTCCTGAACGGGATGGGAAATATTTGCCTTTGAATTTGCATGAAGCTTATGAAAACGGAGCGACAAAAGATATTGAGTTTCTTCAGGGCTGCAACAAGGATGAAATGTATTATTTTGTGTCCGGATTCGGAGCGGAAAATTTTAAAATGTGGTTTGATAGCCGTAAGGCAAGGGGGCTAGATCAGCTGCCGGATGAGGAAAAAGAACTTGTCGAGAGTTTCTGCAATGATGTGGATGGAGAAAGCTTGGAACGTGACATCCGTATCTATGATCAAATATGGTTCAATGCACCTGTCATAAGAATGTCAGAAAACCAGACAAAGGCTGGCGGCAAATCATATACATATTTCTTTGTCGCTGAATCTTCTGTGCCTGGGCTTAAAAGTGCACATGCAATAGAGCTTTCGTCAGTGTTCAATCATCCTGAATTGGCCGAAGGCGGGGGAAGACCATTTGACGAAACATTTTCAAAAACCATGCGTAAAATGTGGGTTCAGTTCGCAAAAACTGGGAATCCATCATTGAGTGCAGATATTTCTCCTGACGGCGAGGCTAAGGAATGGCCACTTTATGACTTGCAGAACAAGAAAGTTATGGTTTTTGATGAGTCTAATATTCGTCCAGAAAAGGAATCGGAGATGAATATTGTTGATTGGCAGAGAACATATTTCCTAACCAAATATTATTGTATTTAATGTCAATTACTATTTGTTATTGGTGCTGACTCATCAAATTTGGAAGATGGGTATTGCAAACAAATGATATGAACTGTGCAATAATTTTTAAATTTTTTAAATTTTTCATTTTTTTATTAATTATTTTTTTCAATATTATAATTTTGATAATTTCTCATGTTATTTTATTAGTATTGCATTGCTTTATTCAGATATTTAGATAGGTTTTTTCCCGTGAATATAACTGCACCTCAAAAAATACTTTAATTAGAGGTATCCATGCAATTATGCATTGAATCACATAAAAAGTTAATATTTCTATAAAATTTTACAGACTCTATTTTATAAAATTGAATAAAATTTAATAATGTATAAATAGAATTTTTTATAAATATGTATATAATCAATTGTTTAATTAATTAGTTGAGGTTATAAATATGAAGAGATATGGAATAGTAGATATTGGATCAAACACAATAAGGTTTAAGATTTATGATTATATGAATGGAAAAGTTAGACATTCAGTTTCAAATAAAAAAACTGCTGGACTTATAGCCTTTAAAAAGCATGGTAAATTAAATAAAGCAGGTATTCACGTATTAGTCAATACTCTTAAGAAGTTTAATAAACATATGGAAGAATTAGGTGTTGATGAAGCCTATTACTTTGCTACAGCTAGTTTAAGAAATATTGATAATACTGAAGAGGTATTGGATATAGTTAAAAATAAATTAAACATTAACATACATGTATTGTCTCCTGATGATGAAGCTACTTTAAGTTTTGAAATTATTAAAGAAAAAGATTTATATGGTGATGATGGAGTGCTTATTGATGTTGGTGGAGGTAGTTCTGAAATAAATGTATTTAAAAATAAAACACCTATAGATGATGTTAGCCTTCCTATAGGGTCATTGGTGATGTATCAGGAATATGTGTCCTTGATGTTTCCGGATGAAAATGAAAAAAATCTTATTGAAAAGAGAGTTCATGAGGAAATAAAAAATTCAGGTATTAAAAAACGTAATATGGAGGTAATGACTGGTGTAGGAGGTTCAGTCCGTTCAATAAAAAGACTGTTAATATATTTAAACATGATAGAACACCATACAAAATTAATACCAATTTCTTTATTGGATGATCTTTTAAATGAATTACGCCATAATACTAAAGAAGATTACAATAAGGTATTACAAATAAAAGCTGAACGTATACACACATTAATTCCGGGATTAATCATTGTTAAAACTATTGCAGAATATTTTGATGTAAAATATTTGCATGTAACCAATTACTCCATAAGAGAAGGTGTATTGAATTCAATTATAAATGGTGAATTTGAATCACCTGGGGAGATTATTTTTAAGTAAATTCCTACTCCATAATGAATGGTAAATTTGAATCACAGGGGGTATTGTATTATGAAAAAAAAGGATTATTCATATACTCAAAATAGGGAATTATCTTGGTTAAAATTTGATGAAAGAGTTCTTAGTGAAGCGGAAGATGATAATGTTCCGTTACTTGAAAAATTACGATTCATATCTATTTTTACAAGCAATCTCGATGAATTTTATATGGTTCGATGCGGTAGTTTATACGATTTGACATTAGTTGATAAGAAGGATAGGGATAATAAAACTGGTTTATCACCTCAGCAACAATTAAATGCAATATTTAAGGCTACACTGCCGTTGTACAGTAAAAGAGATGAAATTTTTGATAAGGTTACTCAAAAATTAAGTAAACGCAATATTGTAGGGTATAAATTTGATGAACTGAATATGGTAAGAAAACAATATGTCTCCAAATACTTCTATGAGGAGATAATGCCATTATTATCTGCACAAATTATTGACCAGCATCAACCGTTCCCTCATTTAATAAATAAGAGTTTATATATTTATTCTATTCTTGAAAATCCAGAAAATATCGATGATAAAAAATCCAAAAAGAATCTAATGGGCTTAATACCGGTACCTTCAACACTTCCAAGATATATTATGTTCCCTGGAACTAATGAATTCATATTGTTGGAAGATTTAATACTGGCTTTTACTGAATCTGTATTTTCAAATTATAAAGTTATATATAAAACGGTTACTGCAGTAACACGAAACAGTGATATTAACCTTCAACGTACTCCTATTGATGAAGATGAAGATTATAGGCACTACATGAAAAAAATTCTTAAGAAAAGAAAAAGATTAGCGCCTATAAGATTAGAATTTTATGGTGATAATGATTCGAAGTATACAAAATATCTTAAAAAAGAATTGGGGTTACATAAAAGTCAGGTTTTTACTTCACAAACACCATTGGACTTAAGTTATATTGAAGATGTAATTAATGAATTACCTGAGTCAGTAGTTAATGAATTAACATTTCCTGAATTCAATTCACAGGATAACTGTCACATTAGGAAAAATAAACCTCTTCTTGATCAATTAGATGAGAAAGATATCTTGTTATTTTATCCTTATCAAACAATGAATCATTTCATTGACTTTTTAAGAGAAGCTGCTCGAGATCCAGAAGTTTTATCTATAAAAATTACATTGTATCGTGTAGCGAAAAATTCAGAAGTTATTAAATATTTATTGGAAGCTTCGGATAATGGAAAAGACGTTACAGTTCTTATTGAATTACGTGCAAGATTCGATGAACAAAACAATATTATTAATGCAGAACTGCTTGAAGAAGCAGGAGTTCATATTTTATATGGATTTGAAGATTATAAAGTTCATTCAAAAATATGTTCTGTAACTAAAAAACATGATAATCAAATAAAACATTATACTCAAATAGGTACTGGTAATTACAATGAGAAAACGGCAGGTAGGTATACAGATTACTCTTATTTCACATCTAATGAAGAAATTGGGGATGATGCTAATGAATTTTTTAATAATCTTTCATTGTCCAATCTTAGAGGGCATTACAGTAAGTTTCTAGTATCTCCTACAACCATTAGATCTGGAATTATCGACTTAATTGATAATGAAATAGATAAAGCCAAAAATAATCAGCCTGCAGAAATACTGATGAAAATGAATTCACTCACTGACCGTAAGATTATTGATAAATTAGCTGAAGCATCACAATGTGGCGTACCTATACGAATGATTATTAGAGGTATATGTTGTATTATACCAGGTATTCAAGGTAAAACTGAAAATATTGAAATTAAAGGAATTGTGGGAAGATATCTTGAACATTCTAGAGTATATGCATTCGGTAAGGGTGAAGATAGGATATTGTATATTTCAAGTGCAGATATAATGACACGTAATACTGCTAAAAGAGTTGAAATTGCTTGTCCGATAGAAGATCCGGAAATTAAAAATAGAATCCTTGAAGATTTAGAAATAATGTTCAAAGATGACATTAAAGGTCGTAAAATAAATGAACATGGGGATTATGAAAAAATTATACAGGACGAACATATTAATTCCCAGGAATTTTTCCAGGAAAGAGCTATTAAAGAAATGAAAAATTATCGATATGATGAAGAGGACATCAAATTCGGTGTAATGAAAGGAAAAACATTTCAAAATGATATTAATCCAAAAAATGATGATACAACATTAAAAGAACTGGAAGAAACAAAATTGCAATTGAAAGAAACACAAGATGAATTAAAAAATCTTAAAAGTGAATTCTCTGATTTAAAAGAAGAATTAGAAAAATCTACTGAAATTTATAAGAAACTGTCTGGAGAGCTAGAACAAATTAAAAGTTTAACTGAAAAACAAACAGAAGATTCTGTTACTATTAAAGATGCAGTTCTTATTAAATCTTCTGACAATCAAAAATATGAAGATGGATTTTTTAATAAAATAAAAAATTTGTTTAAATAATCTGAAAATTATCATTAACCAATTAATATTGTGTTTATTGATAATTTGATTATTTTTTAATTTTTTAGTTTTTGCAATAATCATTATTTGTATGGGGTCTGTTTGGCTATGTATAATTTGCAAACCTCATTTTCATTATTTTGGCAATTATATGTATTAAAACTGCACTATCTTGAAAAATCAGTATAATTGTATTTAATTGATGTAAAATCAGTATTTGTTTTATAATTCACGAACAAATTTAATGATTAATTTATTGA
Organism: uncultured Methanobrevibacter sp.; assembly: GCA_900320955.1. GTDB lineage: Archaea > Methanobacteriota > Methanobacteria > Methanobacteriales > Methanobacteriaceae > Methanocatella. The sequence goes on from ONUN01000005.1 coordinate 9,601, forward strand.
CAATTATGTTATTATTCAAACACTCAATGAAACTGTAAAAAAAGAAAAAAAATGGTTTAATATTATGCATCTGCATACAATAAACCGATAGCTCTGTATAAAAACAGCAGTGTAAACGGCACTCCAACAAAAATGCCTATGAAAACACCAATATATGGAATCAATCCGATTAGTCCGATGACAATTGCCAAAACTGCTGCAATTATATAAATTACAATCAATGTAACTATAATTTTTACTAAGCCTACGTTTGACATGTCTTTTAGTATTTGTCTGAATCTTAGACCTTCGGTCCCGCTTCCTGTTTTTGCAAATCTGACCAATCCTGTAAATGCCATCAATGAAAATATGATAAATAATATAATTCCAACAATTATTGTAATGGTTAATGCATTTGTGAATGTGTTCATTGTTGATTTTGGAATTGCTGCCATGACAGTAGTCAAATTGTTTGCATCTTTAGATATGGCATCAATGCTGATATATACGATTTTAGTGAATGATGTAAACAGTCCTGATGCGGAAGCGACAATTATGGTAATGATTGCAGGTATGATGAAATAGATTATATCTAAAATCACTGCTTTAATACCAATGACAAATTGTTTTACATAATCAAAATCAGGAAGAGTATCATCACGATTAGTTCCACCTTTAATGACTTCAACTAAGTACCCTATAACTACAAATAAAACGATTAAAGTCACAAGGCTTAAAATGATAGATAAAGTACTGTCCTTAAAGCCATATGATGGAATAATTGTTGATAAGCTCATTAGAATAATTAAAGCACAGAATATTAAAAATTTTCGAGTATCGCTAATAGGATATTTAATAGCGTCCATTATAATTTCACGTAAATTCATATTTATCACATAACTTAATTGCTTTATTGAATATATATTTTTAGATAATACTATTTAAAATTTAAAGTATGTAACTAATAATCTGACTTATTTATAGAACAATTGGTTGTTTGTTTTCATTAAATTGGCATAATCTTAATATATGTGAATAATAAATATTTATTAATATAGAGGCATAATATGAACAGAAAACTAGTTGCATTAATTCTTGTTGTATTAATCTCCTTTTGTTTTTTAAGCATTGTCGTAGCGGACAATGTTGCACATGATGATAACAATACAAATCATGACAAAACAATAAATAAAGACAAAAAGGTCGATAAAAAAACTGACAAGAATAAAACAACAAATAAAAACAAAACGGACGATAAATCCAAAAAGAACTATATTTTAGCTGAAGGAAGTGGAAACGGCATTATGTTTAGCGATGGCTTTAGAGGATTTATTCTTGATTATTCAAAACATCCTGCAAAATCAGGAGATGAATTCCAACGTGTCTCCACATCTCATGCCGGCAATTCAAATGAATTGAAGCTAAACATAATCAAAAGCTATATGCAAGATTCAACAGACCAGATTGGATCAATAATAGCCGGTTCTGTAAAGAACGAATCTTCCAGTTCTAAGGTCGCTGAAGAGTTTGAGGCCTCACACGAAACAGTAGGCGACCATGAAGTCGTTAGAATAGGCAGTCGTACTGAAGCTGTTTTTGATTTTGAAGTTTTAAAATCCGTATCTGGTAATGTATCAGACTATTTTGCATATAAAGTATCATTCAGAGCAATCAATGTAAATCAAACCAATGTAACTAATGCAACAAATACAACAAACGTTACCAATACAACCAACATTACAAATATGACTCCATCAATCAATAATGAAACAAACGCCACATTCCTAAAGGGTTTATATGATTATTTGGCTTTCCTTGCCAATGCACTATTTAACGCATGGAAACCTATTATCGGTACATTAATAAATAACTTTTTACTTCTTATGACCGCTATGGAAGAACTGGTGCATCTGTTTGAAAACATTATGATGGAAATTCAGTCTTTTATTGATGCTCTTGGAGAACTTTTAAAGTTGCTTGAGTCGTTATGGAAAGAACTTGATGGACTTTTAAAATTATTAGCTATTTTAATGAATCTTATTCAACAGCTTTTAGATTTAATTCAGGCCATAATAGATTACATTATACAACTTATCAATGCAATTATCGCACTTATAATGGAACTTATAGAATGGTTGATTAGCTTAATACAGTTCCTTTTAGATTTACTCTATCAACTCATAGCATTAATTAAAGCGATTTTAGCTTTCTTGGCTGCACTTGGTAGTTTCTTGATTAATGTTATTGAAAATGCAATAATTATAATCGCTACATTTGTGATTATTGCTATTGGAGCATTTGTTTACAACAGAATAAGATAATTTTCATCTTATTCCTTTCTTTTTTTTAATGAAATTTAGCAGTGGCGTTAATTTTTAAGCAAGATAGCACATGCTGATAATATTTGAGAAATTCAAAAAGAGCATTGAAAATCAGTAATGCTTTTATGAAATGCCTTTAATTTTTTTCCATATTGTCATGTATTTAAAAATAAAAATTGTTCTATTGAAAATAAGGCTTGTGGCATTTTTGCCACTAAAAACTATTAAACTATTAAAAACAAATAAATTCTCATGGTTTTGGAAGACAAATTGTATGCAAATCAATTTGAAAGAAACATTGTGGGTAGTGCAATTAAATCCATAAGCAATAAATGGACATTTTATATTTTAAAAGATTTGTTTTTGGGAAAAAAGCATTTCACACAATTTCAGGAAAACCGTCCAAATTTGGATAATAAGTCTCTTACAAGATGTCTCAGATCAATGGAAAACAACAACCTAATTGAAAAAAAGATTACAAATCATGAAACTGAATATTTTTTAACTTCAAAAGGAATGAAGCTAAATAGGGTATTATATGAACTGATTATTTTTGCTTTGGATACAAATGAGGAAGATTTTTACACGGATGAAGAAATAAAGTTCATAAAAGAAACTTATGTCGATATTTTAAAATTATAATTAGGGGTGTTAAACTTGTTAAATAAAAAAATTTATTTCGTATTGATTTTTATTGTAGGCATGTTGAGTATTTCTGCTGTTAATGCATTTGAAAATACTGAAAATTCAACAGACATTATTGATGATAATGCAACAATCGTTGACAATATTAATGTAGCTAATGAATCCGATGTTGATTTAAATGAGAGTACACAAACAGATTTGACTAAAAATGAGTCATCAGAATCTAAATCAATCTCACTAACTCCTTTAAAATTATCAACAACATACGGGTCAGGCAGTTATTTCAAGGTAAAAGTGATGGACAGTAAAACTAAAAAATCCTTACCAAATGTTGATATTATTTTAAAAGTATATTCTGGCAAAAAATATAAAAAAATCAGTGTATCAAGTGATTCTAAGGGAATTGCAAAATATTATGCATCTTTCTTAAGCGTAGGCAGTCATAAAGTAACAGTCAATGTTAAGGATTCAAAACATTATGCAACAAAAGAAAAATCTAGTTTGATTAAAATTTCAAAAGCTAAAGTAACAATTTCCGCTCCAAAAATCACAAGCTATTATAAGGAATCTAAAAAATACAAAATAACGGTTAAAAACAGGGAGTCTAAAAAGCCGATGAAAAATATCCGATTATTGATAAAAGTTTACACAGGTAAAAAATATAAAAAGTATTCTTTAAAAACGGATAAAAATGGGATTGCGGGCTTCAACATGAAATCATTAGCTAAAGGCAAACATAATGTTGTAATCAGTATAAAAGCCACATCCAAGGTTAATTCTGTTTTTTCAAAAACATACATCAAAACGGTAGCTCGTTCAAATGTAATAAAACTTAAAGTCAACAATCATGTTTTAAATGTGAAATTGGAAGATAATTCGGCTACAAAAGCATTGATGAACAAGTTAAAAAAGGGTGATGTTATAATTCATGCTGAAGATTATGGAAACTTTGAAAAAGTAGGTGAATTGGGTTTTTCACTTCCAAGAAGCGATAAATACATAACTACTTCTGTAGGAGATATTGTGCTGTATAATGGTGATGAGATATCCTTATTCTATAATTCAAATTCATGGTCATATACAAAATTAGGAAAAGTACAGAATATTAAAGATTTGAAAAAAATTTTAGGAACCGGTGATGTGACAATAGTTTTAAGTTTAAAATAACAGTAAATGGGTGATATGATGTCTTTCATTAAAAAAATTGCTTTAATAGTTATATTGAGTTTAGTTGCTTGCACTGCAGTAAGCGGAGAAGATAGTATGGATGAATTAGTTAAAGTCAAAATCAATGATAAAGTCTTTGATGTTAAGTTGGAAAACAATTCTGCTACACAAGAATTGATTAAAACATTAGAAAAAGGAAATGTCACAGTTAATGCAAAGGAGTATGGTGGGTTTGAAAAAGTCGGTGATTTGGGCTTTTCACTTCCAACAACTGATGAAAATATGGGCACCCAGCCTGGAGATATTGTCTTATATCAAGGAAATCAAATATCCTTATTTTACGGTTCTCATTCATGGAGCTATACTAAATTGGGTAAAATAGACAATGTTGATTCTAATAATCTAAAAGAAGTTCTGGGATCTGGTGATGTCACATTGGAGTTTAGTTTAAAATAATTATAAAATATGGTGGTGGTTATTATGGATAATATTGAGATAACAACAGAGTGGGATAAGGTTTTTCCCAAAAGCGATAATGTAAATCATAAAAAAGTAACATTCAAGAATAGATATGGAATCACTTTGGTTGCAGATTTATACAAGCCAATAGATTCAAATGATAAATTACCAGCTATTGCATGTGCAGGACCATTCGGTGCTGTAAAAGAACAGGTTTCAGGTCTTTATGCTCAAACATTGGCTGAGATGGGATTTTTAACAATAGCTTTTGACCCTTCATTTACAGGGGAAAGTTCAGGTGAACCTCGTGACATGGCCTCACCGGATATCAATACTGAAGATTTTCAAGCTGCAGTTGATTATCTTGTTACATCAGATGATGTTGACGAAGATAGGGTCGGAATCTGCGGAATCTGCGGATGGGGTGGAATGGCTTTAAATGCAGCATCTCTTGATACTCGTATTAAAGCAACGGTTACTTCAACAATGTATAATATGACTCGAATTACTGCAAAAGGATATTATGATGCCGATGATAATGCTGATGCAAGATATGAAATGAAAGTTGCCTTAAACAATCAAAGAACAGAAGATTTTAAAAATGGAGAATATGCAAAAGCAGGGGGAGTTGTAAAAGAAGTGACTGATGATTTGCCGCAATTTGTAAAGGATTATCATGACTTTTACATTGAACCATTAGGATATCATCCAAGATCTCCTGGTTCAAATGATGGATGGAATGTAATAGGATGCATGTCATTCATATCCCAGCCGATTATAGCCTATTCTGATGAAATCAGAACTCCAATATTAATGATTCATGGAGAAAATGCGCATTCCAGATATTTTTCAGAAGATGAATTTGCTAAATTGACTGGTGACAATAAGGAGTTAATAATAATTCCAGATGCGGTTCACACTGACCTGTATTATAAAACGGATGTAATTCCATTTAAAAAAATTGCAGAATTTTTCAATGAAAATTTGTAAGTTACTTTTAATAGTAACTTTTTAATTTTTCTTTGATTAATTGGTTATTTATATATAATATTTTAACCATATCTATAATCATTGCATAAATAGGAGGTGACATTGTGGCTAATGAAAGATTTGCAGGGTTATTATATATACTCTTAGGTTTGATGTTGATTATTTGCCCAGTATTTTCATCCATATTACTTTCTATAAGTATTGGTTTAGCTTTAATATGTTTAGGTATAGCGGCAATAAGTAAGGGCATTCTTTTTTCAGAGGAGTTTAATAATGCTTACTCATATTTATCTATGATTATTGGATTTATTTCATTGATATTGGGTATGATATTTATTTTCTTTTTCAATGCTTTAACAGTCCTTGGATCTTTACAATTCTATATTATAGGAATTATAATGATGGTATACGGATTGATGGGAATGTTCTATTTAGTAGGTAAACATAAAATTTCTTCAATAATTATTTTAATTTTAGGTATTTTAACTGTTATATTTGCAACATTTTTAGCATCACAACCAGTTTTAATAGCTATACTTATTGGAGTTGCATTACTTGTAGAAGGAGTATTTGTTTTGGTTATAGACCGTAGTGTGAAATTAATTGAAAAATATGAATAAATTTTTTTTTATCTTAAAAGTGCAAGAATACCATGACTTCTTTAAGTCATGGATAAATTGCACAAATGCGAGCATTACTTTTCAAATCCTCTATGAAAATTAAATAATAAATTAATAAATGACAAAAAATCAATTAAATTAAACTTTTTTTTTCAATGATAACGCAATATTAATTGGATCTGTTCGAACCTTCGAAACGAAAGGGATAGCACGGAAACTGTATACTTTTAAGAGTATACAGCCCATAAAGTAAGAAACTTAACTTCTATAAAGTTAAAAAGTTCAATTTATGGTATATCAACACTTCAAAAATTTCTATTAGTAGGTTATATCATTTGTTTGTTTATTTCTTTTTTTATTATTTTAACACATTTTTCTCCTTCAGGGTCTAGTCTGAATGGATCTTTGCTTGATATGTTGTGTGGTTTTAGGATTTCTCCCACTTCAATTGTTTTTTTGACATGTATCCCTTTGTTTTCCAGTATTCTGTTCACACAATTGTTTGTACAGCCGTTAATTGCTATTATTGGGTATTTTTTAAGCATTGGATTATTTTTACCTTCAATATCTGCTGAAGTTGAACCCATGCATATTGAAATTACATTTTTGTTTTCTTTTTTGCAGTCTCCTACTGCAACGCGTGATACTAGTCCGTTTGGACTCATGCCGTTGCATGATGCTAGTGCTATTTTTTCGGCCATATTTAATCCTCCACGATATTGAATAGGTTTTCCAGTATTTCAATAATATTCTCATTTGCCAGACGGTAATGAATCCATGTCCCTTCCTTTCTTGTTATAAGAATGTTTTCTTTCTTCATCATGTTTAGATGATGTGAGATTGTGGATTGGGATTTGTCTAGTGCTTCCAATATTTCACAGGCACATAATTCTCCGTTTTTCAATAAGTATACTATTTTTAATCTTGTCGGATCAGCCAAAGATTTTAATAATGTTGCATTTTTTTCTAATATGTTTTCTTTTGGAGTATTTTTTAGTATTTCTTCGACTGAGCATTTTGTACAGCAATTTTCATTGTTCTGTGGTGTCATGTACCTAAATATAATTTCGATATATTTAAATATATCGATATATTGTGGTATGATTAATTAATTTCAACTCTTTGATGGTTTAAATAGCTTCTGTTATGGGATTTAAATAGATTGTTTATTAGTTCATCATATTCAAAATTTAAATATGATATGTAATATATTTCTATAATGAGATGAAAATTATGAAATCAATTGTAAATAACTGGTATAATGTATCAATCGCTCTTGCAATACTATTTGCAGTTGTAGGTTTTTGAATAATGGTGATGCACAGAAATTTTATCTTTTAGCATCTGCATCTGTTCTTTGCTTGCATTTTTTTGAGGAATTCGGCTATCCTGGTGGTTTTCCATTAATGGGAGTTAGAATAATGCTTGGAAGTGATGAACCCGATTCAACCAAATGGGATTGTAATAATCTCAGTTCCATGTTTGGAAACTGAACTGCCTTTGTTTTAATTTATATTGTGCCATTAATATTTCCTGAAATTCGTTTTTTAACTGCAGCAGCAATAATATTGTCAATTGCAGAAGTGATAATGCACTTGATATTGTTTAATCTAAAACAAAAATCGATATATAATCCGGGACTTGTTACAGGTCTTTTGATTGGTGTGATAGTGGCATGGTATCTATTGAATGGATTTGACCCTAGTCTTTATGGTTGGTCAGATTTTCTAATTGGTTTTATATACTTTTTAATTGTATTCTGGTTTTGTTACCGTTCACCATGGTACTGGAAACTTGGAAGAGTTGAAGGGTATCCTCTATCAAAAAGACCAGCTTATGGGTTTAAAATGGATAAATTTTGAATAGGTGGATTGTATGGTGTTTTAATATGATTAAGTGAATGTGGATAGCTAAATTATAATTCAAGACATAATTTTAAGCTTTTGATAATTGATTCCACATTTATCAACTGTATTTTTCATTGTTAAAAACCATATGTCCATAACAATTTTTTTATAAAATTGAGTTATCTGAATATTTTTTTTTACATTATTTTTTCTTAAATATCTACTTAATTCTTTCTTCAGTTTTAAACCAATCATTGGATTTATATGGCAATATTGTTAATATTGCTGATGAAATTATCAATATTAAAGTGAGAGTTATTAAAACAATTAGTGATTCTGTGCTTTTCAATTTCATCAGTTCATAAATTCCACCAAACCAGATTATTGTCAAAAGAATAGGAATAATATATTTAACATGTATTAGCCACCATTTGCCAAGTTTGAAAGTTTTACTTCTACTCTTCATAAATTCAATTAATCTTTCAGCTTTGAATATCCATGCAAACAGGATACATTCTATAAATACTGACAATATGATGGCAATATTATTCACAAATAGGTCTGCTCCAAGTATATATCCTCCTGCAGAGGTCGCATACACCATCGATGCTAAACCTCCAATCAGAGTTAATATTGAAGTTGCCTTGCGTCTTGAAAGAGTGAATTTGTTTTGAATGGAAATTGAAAGTACCTCGAATGAGGATAGTATGCTGGTAATTCCTGCTATATAAACAGAAAAGAAAAACAGAGGACCTAAAATTAAACCAATTGTTCCTAGAATATTGAATACTTGGGGGTATACTACAAAAATCAGGGTTGTTCCTTGTGAAACAATTTCGGAAACGGGTGTTCCTGATTGAAGGGACATGTAACCTAATATTGAAAAAACGCCTAATGCTGCGAAGTTTTCAAAAGCACAATTCGCCATGATGACATATAATCCGGATGAAATCAAATCAATATTGTCTTCAGTATAGCTTGCATAGGTAAATCCTGCACCCATTCCCAAACTCAATGAAAAGAAAATTTGACCAAACGCTGCCATCCATATGTCGAAATGCTATAAAAGTGACCAATTTGGATTGAACAGTTCTGCAAGACCAATATATGCTCCAGGTAATGTCAAAGAGAATATGACGATTATAATCATGACAACAAATAATAATGGTACAAATATTCTGCAGACTCTGCCTAAACCAGCATCCAAGTTTTTATTTGGTATTGAAAGCGCTTATGAATTGGCAAATAATGGATATAATGTCACATTTTTAGAACAGTCATTTGGTATTTTACCATTATTCTTGGATGAGGAAATCTCCAGTAAGCTGGTTGAGTTAAATAAAGGAGTAAATTTTGAAACTAATGCCAATATAGAATGCATAACTACTAAAGATTCTAAAAAGGAAATTCACTACAATGGCAAATGCATAACTGCAGATATGGTTATATTGCCAAGTAATAATGTACCATCAACCTTTTTAGCTAAAGAGGCAGGATGTGAAATTGGAGATTTTGGAGCAGTTAAAATAAATGAATACCTTGAAACAAATGTGGAGGATATTTATGCCATTGGGGATTGTGTGGAAGTGAAAAGCCATATAACCGGTACTCCAGCACTTTCACCTGCCGGCACTACTGCTGTTCGCAAGGTAATGGTTCTATCAAATAACATGTTGGGAAATAAACTAACATTCGATCCTGTTGTCAATACTGTAGTTTCCAAAGTTGGAAATTATAATTATGCTTGCTCAGGAATAACTGAATCATTTGCGAACATGATTGGAATGCCTGTGGTGTCAGCATGCCTCGAAACATGTCAAAAGGCAAGGTATTATCCTCAAAATAATATGTTATATATCAAGATGATTTGCAAACCTGATGGGACTATTGTGGGATGTCAAATGTTGTCTGAGGGAGACCTTTCTTCCAGAATAGATGTTTTGTCATTCATTCTCACAGATAATATGAATTGTGAAGAGCTCATTCAAAAAGAGTTTTCATATACTCCTTCTTTGGCTATGGTTGTCAATCCGATTATTCAAATTGCATTGGAAGTGATGAAAAATAATGTATGCTTGGCATATTTTAATGACATTACTTTGCCAAGCAATTGACTTTCTTTTTTTACCCAAAAATTAGTTTCAATGGCATTATTCAAAAATTAATTTATCAATTATTTCCATGTCCAGATTTTCTTCTACAATTTCAGCTAATCTGTTTAGGGAATAATCTTTTTGAGTTTCGTAAGGGTCTTCTCCATATTTTGCTTCAAGACCTTTTTTAACTCTTATATAATTTAAAAATTCTCTTCTGAAATTGTAGTTATGGAAAATTCCATGGAAATATGTTGCAAAAACGTTTCCAAAGGATGCGCCATCAATCAGACCATCTTCGTTGTTTCCTTGGCCTTGTTTTATGTTAAGCAGTGGGGAAGAATCTAACAGTTTTGTGGTTCCTTCATGGATTTCATAACCTCTGACTTCTTCACCGGCAATATTTTTGAATATTTCTCCTGCAATTCCATCAATATTTTCAGGTATTGTTGCAATGGATTGTGTAACTATTTTATCTACCCTTGAGAATTCTGATTCAATATCAAGCAATCCTAAACCATCAATTGTTCCCTGTTTTGATTCTTTTTTTTCTTCATCATGGATTATATTTCCCAATATCTGCAGACCGCCACAAATTCCCACTATAGGTATTTCGGATGATTTGGCAATGATTTTGTCTGCCAGTCCACTTTCACGTAATGCATATATGTCTTCTGTTGAATTACGTGTTCCTGGAATTAAAATAGCATCAACATCACCAATTTCATCATTAACACCAATCATCTTAAGGCTAACATCGCTTTCATATTCAAATGGATCAATATCTGTGAAATTCGCTATTTTTGGAAGTCTGATTACTCCAATGCATATGTCATTGTCTTCGCTAAAAACGTGTGTAGTTAATGATGCGGAATCTTCTTCAGGTAATTTTAATGTTTCATCATATGGAAGGACTCCCAAAACAGGTTCTCCGGTAATTTCCTCAATCCTGTCAAGCCCTGGCTTTAAGATATCCAAATTGCCTCTGAATTTGTTGATTACAGTTGCCTTTAAACGGGACCTGTCATAATCGTCTAATAGAACATATGTTCCTGCAATGGATGCAAAAACTCCGCCCATTTCAATATCTGCAATTAAAATTACATTTGCATCAGCCATGTGGGCTATTTCCATATTTGCAATATCCTGTTTTCTCATGTTGATTTCAGCAGGTGAGCCTGCACCTTCGATGACTATGATGTCGTAATCGGCAGATAAAATATCAAAACTTTCTTTGATGGCTTTTAATGCAGTGTCATGATATTTGTGCTGATAATCGTAAAAATTCATATCTCCAATTGATTTTCCTTGAATAATCACATTGGAAGTAAAATCTCCTTTTGGTTTGAGCAAAACAGGATTCATATGTATGCTTGGTTCAATCATTGCAGCTTCTGCCTGTAACATTTGTGCTATTCCAATTTCACCGTTTTCTTTGGTGGTGTATGAGTTTAAAGACATATTTTGGGATTTGAAAGGAGCTACTTTATATCCTCTATTTTTATATATTCTACATAATGCTGCTACGAGCATGCTTTTTCCTGCATTTGAAGATGTTCCTTGAACCATTATACATTTTGTCATGTAATAAAATATTGAATTAATATTATAAATAATTTTAAATTTCAAAAGAAAAAAAGTCATTTGATTTTTAATCTTATTTGAAAGATGTGCCTTTTTTGTTTTCTTCTACTAAAACGAATTTATATATCAGGGGGTTTTAATACGTCTGATTATAGAGTCTATGAAGTGAAACTTTTTTTAACACATCAATCAAATTCGATTAACAAGAATTAAATATTGTAATTTAATCCTGCAATATTATATATTCTAATTTATTATATATATTTATTACATTTGATTGTAAATATTTTTTTAATTTATTAAATTAAAGTTTTAATTTATTTTTTTGATAAATGTATATTTATTTCATGATTTTTAATTTAATGATATGAATTATAGGTGTATTCGTTTAATGTATTTTGTAATTAATCGGGGTGTTAATGTAAATTCTATTTTAGTAACCTTTATTTACTAAAATAGAAAACTTTTTATATATTTAATAAACAATATTTAAATAGTATATGAAACTTAATTTTTTAATGATGAATTTATTAACAGAAGTGAGGTTTATTTTATGAAATTTGAAGGACAAGAATCAATTGAAGAATCTTCAAAAGAAGTTATAATTGAAAGTGAAGAACCAGAAGATTCTTCTAGTGAAGTAACAGTTGAAAATAATGTAAATGAATCAACCTCTGATGATGAAACCCAACCTATGTTAGATTATGATAATATTAAAAGTTCACAGGATATTGATGTTCCTCCTTTATTGATTGACCAGGTAATTGGACATGAAGAGTCAATTGAAACAATTAAAAAAGCTGCTAAACAAAGGAGAAATGTTTTATTAATTGGAGATCCTGGTGTTGGAAAATCCATGCTTGCAAAAGGGATGGCACAAATTTTACCTCATGAAACTTTGCAGGATATTTTGGTATATCCAAATATGGAAGACAGTAACCATCCATTAATCAGAACAGTACCTGCTGGCGAAGGTAAAAAAATCGTAAAAGCAACTAAAGGTTCAGCTAAAGGTAATGAAGAGAGAAAAACAATAATTGTCATGTTTGCAATTGGTGGAGTATTGGTTATTGGATTCATGTATGGAAGATTATTAGAATCCATTATTGCAGCTGCATTAATTTTACTTATAGCAATACAAATCAAACCTAAGGCAAATAATATGTATCCTAAATTATTGGTAAATAATGAGGATTCAAGATTTGCACCATTCATGGATGCAACAGGAGCTCACGCAGGAGCATTATTAGGTGATGTTCGTCACGACCCATATCAATCAGGAGGTCTTGGAACTCCAGCACATGAACGTGTAGAAGCTGGAATGATTCATAAAGCTAATAGAGGAGTTTTATACATTGACGAAATAGGAACTATGTCAATGAAGACTCAACAAGAGTTATTATCTGCAATGCAAGAAAAGCAGTATACAATCACAGGTCAAAGTGAAAATTCAAGTGGGGCAATGGTAAGGTCTCAAGCAGTACCATGTGACTTTGTTTTAGTGGCATCCGGTAACTTGCAGGTTCTTGAAGGAATGCACATAGCAATGAGATCAAGAATCAGAGGATACGGTTACGAAGTATTCATGAAAGATTACATGGAAGATACTACTGAAAACAGGGAAAAATTGGTACAGTTCGTTGCTCAGGAAGTTAAAAATGATGGAAGGATTCCTCACTTTGCTCCGGATGCATTGGATGAAATCATTCTTGAAGCAAAAAGAAGGTCTGGTAAGCAAAATGCTTTAACCTTAAGGTTAAGGGATCTTGGTGGATTGGTAAGGTCTTCTGGAGATGTAGCTATTGAAAAAGGTGCTGACCTTGTTACTGCTGAACATGTATTTGAAGCTAAGAGATTCGCAAGAACCTTAGAACAGCAAATTGCAGATAGATCCATTATCCAAAGAAAAGATTACAGTATGGTTTCTGCTGAAGGTGGAAGAGTTGGACTTGTTAATGGTCTTGCCGTTATTGGAGATAGAAGTGGAATTGTTTCTCCAATTGCTGCAGAAGCTGCACCTACACAATCCAAGAATGGTGGTCAAATTATAGCTACCGGTAAATTGGGAGAAATTGCCCAGGAATCTGTACAGAATGTAAGCGCACTTATCAAAAAATACACTAACAGGGATATTTCAAATTACGACATTCACGTTCAGTTCATCCAGACTTATGATGGTGTGGAAGGTGACTCAGCAAGTGTAAGTATAGCGACAGCCGTAATATCTGCTGTTGAAGAAATACCAATCGATCAGACTGTTGCGTTAACAGGTTCTTTAAATGTACGTGGTGACGTAATGCCAATTGGTGGAGCGACAGCTAAAATAGAAGCAGCGGCTGAAGCTGGAATGAAAAAAGTATTAATTCCAAAATCTAACATGAAAGATGTCATGATTGAGAAAAAATACGAAGATATGATTGAAATCATTCCTACTGAAACCTTAAGTGATGTTTTGGAAAATATTTTAATTAGCGGTTCTAAAAAAGATTCCCTAATTGAAAAAATGAAAAACATAGGTTCTAAAGTGGCTGAAAAAGTTCCACAAACAAGCGTTAATAATCCAACCACTAATTAGTTGGATTAATTTTTTTTCTATTTTTTTATACAAATTTTTATATATTTTTATTTTCAAAGGTTAAATTATGAGTAGTTTTAAAATTAGTGCGGCAAAATTAGTCGCTAAGGTTGGAGGACCATTTTCAAAATTAGGTTCCGGTAGCGGTAAAAGTTTTGCAGGGATTTTATTTACAAGAATAGCTGGTGTTGATGCGGTTTCTGAATTGTCCAAAGATATGGGGATTGGTTCAATTATTCTTACTGGAACTAATGGTAAAACAACTACTACAACACTTTTAATAAAATTATTGTCATCTGATACTCAAATCAGAAGCAGTTTTGAGAGTAATACTATTAATGCAATTGCTTCTGCATTCATTCAACAAAAAGGGGATTTGGGTGTTTTTGAGTATGGTATTAGGAATATCAAATATGGAATTCCAGACACAGTTCAAAGGGTTGTTGACCCTATCGGTGTAGTTTATACGACCATTTCCCCAGAACATGCACAGGTTGCAGGTGTTAAAAATCCTTTTGAAGATTATTATAAGGCTAAAAGGTTATTGTCACAAGGAATGCAGAGGGGAGTAATTGTAACTAATGCTGATGATCCAAGGACTGCGCTGCTTGGACTTGATAAGGAAAAAGATGTAACGGTTAATTATTATGGTATTGAAACCGATGATGTGGAAGATATGAATGGAAATGCGGTTGAATGTCCTAGATGTGGTGAAACGTTAAACTATTCTAAATACATATTAAATCACAGGGGAGTTTATACTTGTAGCTGTGGTTTTAAACGGCCCGAATTAAATGTAAAAGTCACAGATGTTGAATTCAATCCTGATTCATGGAAATTAACTATTGATGGTGATTTGTTCAATTACACTGTTTCAAAAAATGTTAAATTTAACTTTGACATAACAGTGCCTGCATTCGGTTTTCATAACATCTATAATACATTGGCTTCAATCACAACCTATGCAACTTTCACTCCTAAGGTGGAAAACATTGAAACCACTTCAAAAAGTGTATTTAACAATTTGGACATGTCTTTCATTCCTCCTGGAAGATTTGAAGTTGTCGACATCGGAGGCAAATTCGTTGGTCTCGGTCAGGGAGATAACGGTGATGCTGCCAAAATAAATGCAATGTTTATGAATCAGTATGTTGATGGTCCGCTTGAGTTCATTTACACAACTCCTGATGTGGATGAGGAAGAAATCTTTGATGACCATTTTGAAGTCATAAAAAGCATGAATCCTGCCCATGTTATTGTTGTTCCAGGAAGGGAATCTATAGACAAGGCTCGTGAGTATTATGAACTAATTAAAGAAGAATATCCTGATGCCGAGTTTTATCCGTTAAGTTATAGTGAAATGGATGTTAGAATTAAAAAATTAGTTGAACTCGCCCGCAATTCTGACTATGACTATGTAATCATGACCGGTTGTGGTGAGGAACAGGCAATGTGGGAGAGAATAAAAAGGAATTTAATAGATAACTAAAGTATCTATTATCTCTTCTATTTTTTTGTAAAAGTCCAAATCCTTTTTAATCAGAATGCCGAAAATTCTTTCCTTTTCGTTGGCATATTTTTCAAATTCTTCATCTGAAAGTTTGATGTTGCAGTCATTGACTGAGTAGATGTCGCATTCGTTAATGACTGGGATGAATGTATACATTCCAGCTGCCAGAAATATGTTTTCATGCTTTAGAATTTTCAGGATTCTTTTTTCGTATGTATCATCTTTTTCGATGCCATATTCATCAAATTCTAAAATATTGTTTGTGCCCATGTAGTAATTGTCATGGATGATTGTGGCTACCAGATCCCTGTCTACATAATTATCGCAGGAAGCCCTAATGTTTTTTATAGTTTCACTAATTCTCATCACAAAAAGCCTCGTATTTTTCATATATTGAAAGCACATGTTCAAGTTTATAAATTTCATAGATTCAATCTATACTTTCATGATTTAGTTTGATTTTTTTGATATATTAATTGCGGTTATTTTTTAAGAATTATTTCAAAATCTTTGTTGATTTGAAATTTTTTGATGAAATGTAGTTTTGAATTTTCAATTCCGTTTTAAAAATTGTTAAATTTAATAAAATGTATGAATAAAAGTTTTGATCATGATAAATCAAAAAAATTACTTCAAATAGTATTTTAAAAGTTAAAGATTTGATTTTTAATGTCAGAATACATGGTTCGATTTTCAAAAATGTAATCTCCAACATATAACTTGTCCGGGTTTTCGGGAATTACTGATGGAGGATAGAAATCATTATTAAAATAGAAATAGTTAACAAATTCTGAAGTGTCCAAACCGACATTATGGCCGTTGTCATTAGTCACATAAACATTTACACCATATTTTTTCCCATTGTCAGTATTCTGCAATTTATAATCATAGGAATAAAGATTACGTCTATTTGTACCTGAATCCTCATAAGAACAGATTTTAACAATAGCATCAACAGGGTCGGTTGCATAATCAGTATAGTTTCCTCCATTAAATCCATAATATTCATTTGGAATGACTAAAAATTCGCCAGAGTTTAACTTACCTGTCAAAACAGTTTCATTATAAACCACACCATATCTTCCATCTGGAGCTTTGATAAAAAAATGGCCATAACCGTATTTGTTAAAGATTTTTTGAATCTTACTAAGTGAATCTGATGAAATATTATTGGAAGCAAGCATTTCACAAGTAATATTTTCCATATCTCTGGTTTCAGTGTCATTTGAAGAATCTCCACCATGACTTGCAATCCATCCATCTTCAGTAATCATTGCATGAATGAAATGAGAATCGGGAGCATCTATCTCCTGTACAATAATTTCCTGATTATTCAATTTATCATTATGTATAACCACACCATCCTCATAGGATTCAGCATCTTGTCTAAAAGCGAAAACAGTTTCATATTGTTCCTGAATAGCAAATGAACAGCATTGAAAATGTGATTCATTGAAATCTGAATCGAAATCAGCCTTACCTACATCGCTTGCACATATTGCAGCGCCAGACAGAAAAACAATCAAGCATACAAACAGGAATATTTTTTTGAAATTCATATTATGCTCCAGTTTACTTCACTAATATGTATTTTATTTAGTTTGTAATATAATCTTTCCTAAAATTGAAAATGTTTTCCAAAAATCAATACCAAAATCAGGAAAACGGATATTCAAGACCAAACAGGGTGTTTCAAAATGAATATGCTGGGGAGAACTAATTTGTAATGACAATCAAAAAAAAATGATTTAGAAAATCAACAAGGTTTTTGAAAGAGTCTTTTTTAAAGCATCATAAAATATTAAATTAATATTATTCAAATATATTAATATCTTAAATTTTAAAAATTTTTGAGGATTGAAAAAGATGATTTATTCAACTGAAATTGAGAATATGTGTCCTGTTCGCAAAGGTGCAAATCACGGACCTGCTCCAATTCCTGAAGAAGGCAAATGGGTAAAAGCAAAAGAAGTATCAGATATTTCAGGATTTACCCATGGTATTGGCTGGTGCGCACCACAACAAGGATGCTGTAAATTAACTTTAAATGTTAAAGATGGTATAATTGAAGAAGCTCTTGTTGAAACTTTAGGA
>ONUN01000122.1 GCA_900320955.1 uncultured Methanobrevibacter sp.
GCAGCAAAACACGCTGCTTTAGGTGGCGCAAAAGTTATTTTAATGGATAAAAAGTCAGAAATTGGTTCACCAAAAAGATGTGCTGAAGGTGTTTCAATTGAAGGATTGGAAAAATTGGGAATTGAACCTTCCCCTCGTTGGGTAACTAAAGAAATTGAAGGTGTAAGAATTCAAACACCTGATGGAACTGACGTATGGTTAACAAAAGATGAGGTATCCTTGCCTGAAGCGGGTTACATCTTAGAAAGAAAAGTCTTTGATAAACATATGGCAATGGATGCTGCAAGAGCAGGTGCTGAAATCAAAATCAAAACCTTAGTCACAGGCGTTGAAAAAATAAACAATGGTTACATTGTTGAAACTGAATGCATGGGCGAAAAAATAGATTACAAATGTAAAATATTAATCGCCGCTGACGGTCCTGAAGGTCACGTTGCAAGATGGGCAGGTCTCAGACCAGCAGCAAAAGCAAAAGAGATGGAATCCGGTATTCAATATGAAATGTGTAATGTGGAATTTGAAAGGCCTGGTGTAATTGAATTTTACTTAGGATCCTGTGCACCTGGTGGTTATGTATGGATTTTCCCAAAAGGTGATGACATTGCAAATGTCGGTTTGGCAATTTTACCTCATAAAGCTGAAAAAACAGCTAAAGAATACTTAGATGACTTTGTAGCTAAGTCCCCATACTTAAAAAATGCTCAAGCTGTTGAAATGAATGTGGGTGGAGATCCTGTAGGTGGAATGACTAAAAAACTTTATGATGATAATATAATGGTTGTTGGAGATGCAGCAGGTCAAGTAAATCCATTGACTGGTGGAGGAATTATTGGTATGACTGGTGGTAAATGTGCTGGTCAGGTAGCTGCTCAAGCTATTAAAGAAGATTGTTCCAAAAAATTCCTGAAACAATATGATAAAATGGCTCATGATGAATTGGACCATGAAATCAAAAGATATAAAAAAGTACAAGAATACTTGCTTACATTATCTGATGAAGAACTTGACAGTATTGCTCATGCTTTCCAAGGTGAAAGCTTTGAAAAGATTTCAACTACTGAAATTGTTAAAAAATTAATCAAAGTATCTCCAAAAGCATTACTTAAATTAGGTAAATTCGTTTAGGTGTTTTAAGTGATTTTAATTACTGGTGGTGCAGGTTATATAGGTGCCCATACTAATAAAGCACTTCATAATGCAGGTTATGATACTGTTGTTGTGGATAATCTCTGTAAAGGTTATGAAAACTTCGTTAAATGGGGTAACTTCGAAAATTACGACTTCGGAAGCAGTGATTTAAGAGAAGTTTTTGAAAAATATGATATTGACGGTGTTATTCACTTTGCAGCATTTTCATCAGTGGCTGAATCTGTTGAAATGCCACAAAAGTATCTCAAAAATAATTATAAAAACACTTTAAATCTTTTAAAAATCATGAGAGAATTTGGCGTTGACAAATTTATTCTTTCATCAACCGCTGCAGTATATGGAAATCCTGAAAAGATTCCTATTACTGAAGATACTGACTTAAAACCAATCAATCCTTATGGACACTCCAAATTCATCACTGAAAAAGCTTTACAAAGAGAAGCTGAAAAAGGTGATTTCAATTATGTATCTTTAAGGTATTTCAATGCTGCAGGTTGTGATTTTGATTGTGAGATTGGGGAACTGCATGACCCTGAAACTCACTTGATTCCATTGGTATTGGATGCTGCTATTGGCAAAAGGGAATGCATTTACATATTCGGAGATGATTATGATACTCCTGATGGAACATGTATTCGTGATTATATTCATGTTAATGACCTTGCTGATGCACATATTAAAGCATATGAATATTTATGCAATGAAGACGAATCAAATATCTTTAACTTAGGAAATGGTGAGGGTTATTCCGTTCGTGAAGTAATTGATATGTGTAAAAAAGTTACAAAACGTGATTTTGAAGTAAAAATTGACGAACGTCGTGAAGGTGACCCTGCAATATTGATTGCGGATTCTACTAAAATCAATGAGAAATTGGGTTGGGAACCTAAATATGATCTTGAAGAAATTGTTTCTTCAGCATGGAAATGGCATGAAAAAATTAATGGAGTTTAGGTAATTTCCATGGAAAATGAGTCTAACGAGTCAAAAATTGATGTTCGTATAATCGTTCAAGGTTTGGATATTGCTCAAATGGTTTCAAAGGCCGTCAGTAATATTCAACTTGAAAGAGATTATAATATTATTGTTTCATCTATCATTCCAACTACTGAAGTAAATATTGTTAAAAAGGTAGCTAAAGGCGCTGATATTATACTTATTGGTAGTTATGGTCGAGATGAAACTTATAATGTTCTTTTTAATGAATTAAAAACTGATTTTAACAATGTTGGATTATTTGATTATAATAATATAATTATTGAAGATGAATCCATAGACTTTAATCTGGCTCAAAAGGAAATTTTAAATTCAATAATCAAATCTACATTATCTTATTCTTTAAATTTAATTAATATCCACACATTGGAAAATAAACTGATGAAAGTAACTCATAATTATAATAATCTGCTTGATGATTATAATCAGGTTTTAAAGGAAAATGAAGTATTCTCCCGCGAAAATAATGAGTTGCTTGAGGATATAAAAGAAATTAAATCTGAATTCGAATCATTTAAGTTACGTTATGAAGACATTTATTCCCGTGAAATTTTAGAAATCTTTGATTTGAATGAATTGTGGCAGGAAACCTTTAGACAGGATTTAACTTCAGAACAGCAGGTTGTTATTGCTACAAATAAATTCAAACCTGACAATATTATTGTTGGTCAGGGTTATATTGCATCCAGGTCAAAGCAGGATGCTATTGATTGGTTGAAAATAATTCGCACAGCATTGATATTTGTTGAAGAAAATAAGGAAGATTTAAAGCAAAATCTGAAGGATACTGCTGAATCAAAACCTCCGGAAGTTCATGATGACTATGAAATTCCTGATAATTTTGAAAATTTCTGGGACTAATTTTTGAAAAATAAATATTATTTTATACTAGTTAAAAGAAAATTATAATTATACTATTTATGGGAGTTTGCATATGCAAGGTGAGATTGAAGATAAATGTGGTATATTATTACTGTGGAATGGGTTTAATCACTGATGTTTTTAAAGATTATGAAATCCAGAATTTGTCTGGAAACATGGCAATAGGTCATGTAAGATATTCAACTACAGGCCAATCAAAACTTGAAAATTCACAGCCTTTTGTGACTGATTTTGATGATGGATTTATAGCTATGGCTCATAATGGAGATATCGTAAATTCAGGTGACTTAAGAGATGAGCTTATTGCTGAAGGCTACGAGTTTAAATCTGATACTGATTCTGAAGTGATTTGTTATATGCTTAAAAAGGAGCATTATGACAATAATAAAGATATTTTGGATTCCATTGAATCCGTTTGCGATAAGTTAGTAGGATCTTACGCATTAACAATATTGGTTAATGGTGATTTATATGGTGTACGTGATCCTATGGGAATAAAACCACTTGCTGTTGCTAAAAAACAAGATGACTTTATTCTTGCTTCTGAAACCGTTGCTTTTGATGTGATAAATGCGAAATATGTTAGAGACATCAAGCCAGGTGAAGTTGTTTATTTTGAAAATGATGAAATTAAATCTCACATGCTAGAAATCGCTGGCGAATGTAAGCTTTCACATTGTATGTTTGAATATGTTTATTTTGCAAGACCTGATAGTACTATAGATGGCATTAATGTTTATCAGACTAGGATGAATATAGGCCGTCAGTTATATGAATTGTATCCTATTGATGCTGACGTTGTAATTCCAGTACCTGATTCATCAATCCCTGCCGCTATTGGATATTCCAGAGCTTCAGGAATCCCTTATGGTGAAGGATTAATTAAAAACAGGTATGTTGGAAGAACTTTTATCATGCCAACTCAGGAAGAAAGGGAATTGGCTGTTAGGTTAAAATTAAATCCTATCAAAGATGCAATTAAAGGTAAAAAGATTATTTTAATTGATGATAGTATTGTTAGGGGAACTACTTCCAAACAGTTGCTTGATTTGGTAAAAGAATCAGAACCTGCTGAAATTCATTTCCTAGTAGGTTGTCCTCCGGTTGTTGCTCCATGTTTCTATGGTGTTGCAATGGCTACTAAAAAAGAATTAATTGCCGCTAATTATAGTGTGGATGAGATTCAAGAGCAATTAAATATTGATTCTTTAGGTTATATCACTTTGCCTGCTTTGGTAGAAGCTATTGGAATGCCTAAGGAGAATTTATGTTTAGGCTGTCTTAATGAGGAGTATCCTACAGAACTTCCTGAAGGTCTTGAAGCTGAAACCTATTATAAACCTTAGATATCATGGTTGAATTATTAGCTCCGGCTGGAAATTTTATATCCTTACGCGCCGTTTTGAAAAATGGAGCAGATGCAGTTTACTTTGGCCTTGATGATTATAATATGAGGGCCAATGCAAAAAACTTTTCAATAGATGATTTAAAAGATGTTTCTAAAATTGCCGGCGAATATGGGGCTAAAACTTATTTATGTACAAATGTTATTTTAAATGAAGATTTGGCTAATGAATTAAATGGGAATCTTGAAGCTATTTCTTCATCTGAAATAGATGGACTTATTTTATCTGATATTGGATTAATTGAAGATACGGTATCCCATGGCCTTGAAGCCCACATTAGCGTTCAGGAAAATGTTACCAATTCTTTTACTTTAAAGACACTAAAAAAGTTAGGTGCCAAAAGAGCAATTCTTTCACGGGAATTGTCTTTGGACGAAATTTCTGAAATCAGCAGAAAATCTCCAATAGAAACTGAAATTTTTATTCATGGAGCAATATGCATGGCAATTTCAGGCAGGTGTTTTTTAAGCTATGGTTTATACGGTCGCAGTGCAAATTGCGGTGATTGTCTGCAGCCTTGCCGTAAAAATTGGACATTAACATATGAAGAAGGCGAAGATAACGTTATTAACTTCTCGGATGTTGAAGACGAAAGATTTGTTGTCACAGGCAGTGATGATGGAAGCTATAGGACAAACTTTTTTTCACCAAAGGATATGTGCATGATTGAATACATTCCTGAGTTAATGAAAAGTGGTGTTGCATCATTTAAAATTGAAGGAAGAGCCAGAAGTCCAGATTATGGGGCAATGGTTACTGGAATCTATCGTGAAGCTATTGACAGTTATGAAAATAATCCTTTAAATTATCATGTGAATGACGAGTGGATGGATGAGCTGACAAGCGTATTCAATCGTGGATTTGATACTAACTTTTACTTTTCAACTCCTTTCAAGACAAGTGAAGACAATCAATCAAAATACATTAAAAAAGACATTGGTCAGGTCGTTAACTATTACAATAGGGTTAAGGCATTGGCGATAAGATAATTATTCAGGGTCAGACCACAGGCTCTGTTACTCATACAATCGATTCTATGCAAATTGAAGGCAAATCTGTTGAAAATGTCAAAAAGGGAGTTAATGTTGCAATTGCAATGCCAACAAAAGTACGTGAAAATGATTTTGTTTATAAATTAGTTGAGAGGAATGTTGATGGTTAAGAAAATCGCTATTTATGGAAAAGGCGGAATAGGAAAAAGTACTACAGTAGCTAATTTATCTGCTGTCTGGGCAAGTGATGATTTGAATTGTCTTGTTATTGGCTGTGATCCAAAGGCGGATACTACACGTACATTATATGGTAAAAGAATCCCAACTGTCGTCAACACATTAAAGGATAATAGGAAACCTGAAAAAGATGAGTTGGTGTTTACAGGTTTTAAGAACATTCAATGTGTTGAAAGTGGGGGTCCAGAACCTGGTGTTGGCTGTGCCGGACGTGGGGTTATTGTAGCTATGAAACGCCTTGAACAGCTGGGCATTTTTGATGAGGACCTTGATGTTGTTGTGTATGATGTTTTAGGTGATGTTGTTTGCGGTGGTTTTTCTGTGCCTTTACGGGAAAAATATGCTGATGAAGTATTAATTGTCACTTCTGGTGAATATATGGCATTATATGCTGCAAATAATATTGTAAAAGGTGTTAAAAAACTCAAAGGTAACTTAAGCGGTATTGTTTGTAACTGTAGGAATGTTGACAATGAAGAGCAAATTGTCAACGACTTTGCTAAAAAAATAGGGACACATGTTATTGGTACTATTCATAGAAGTAATTTAATTCAAGATGCTGAATTAGATGCAAAAACCGTTGTGGAAAAATACCCTGAAAGTGATGAAGCACAAGAATACAGAGACCTTGCTTTAAGTATTATGGATAATGAAATGACTTCAACTCCAGAACCAATGGAGGATACTGAATTCGAAGAATTCTTTAAATCATATTTGTAAAAATGTATTACTCAACTAATTATGCATCACCTATTGGAGAAATGTTGATTGTAAGTGACGGTGAAACGATTTGTGGGGTCTGGTTTTACGGTCAAAAACATTTCAAATCAACAGTTGTTGAAAAAACAGTTCAGGATGATAATCTGTCTATTTTTAAACAGACCAAACAATGGTTTGAAGATTATTTCAACGGTAAAAATCCACAAATAAATTTCCAACTGAAACCTGAAGGCAGCAAATTCAGACAAAAGGTTTGGAAAATCCTATCAGAAATTCCTTATGGCGAAACATTGACTTATGGTGAAATAGCATCCAGGATTTCGCCTAACATGTCTGCCCAAGCTGTTGGTGGTGCAGTGGGCCACAACCCAATATCCATTTTAATCCCATGCCACAGGGTGCTTGGAAGTGGTGGTAAATTAACGGGTTATGCTGCAGGTTTGGACAAAAAAATTGAATTATTAAAAATAGAAAACATTTCAACATCTTGGTGATTCTTATGGAAAAATTTCCATTGCGTTTGATTGCAGCTATTGCATTATTTTTGATGATTTTTGCTTTAAGGATGTTTACAAACTTAGATGATAATGTTATTGTATCCATTTTGTTAATATCTATTTTTCTGATAATATTCACTTATGTTTTCAAAATCCAAGGACCTAATGTATTGAAAATCTTTGTAATCATATTTTCATTTATTTTTCTTCCTGTGTTCGTTTTATTTTATTTGGGATTTTGGAATTCATTTTCAAATCCCATTATTGGTATTATGTTAATCGCATTTGTCATGCTTTTAGGTTTGCTGGCAATAATAACAATGATCAAATTAAGCATTGTTGAAATTGAATATGATTGGATTGATGAAAAATGAAATGTTTACAGCTTCATTTTTTCTAATTTCAAAGCATTGATTTTTACAACACTAATTGCTTTTCCATTGTATTTTTTCTAAAAAATAAGTTAAAATATATGTAATGATTTTGACAAATACTTTAGTATGGATTTGCCAATCAATATTGTCATAGGTAATGTAATCTCATTAATTGCCGGCATTTTCATCATATTGAGCATGTGGGTTAATGATGAAAAGAAAGCATACAAATACCAATTTCTGAATGCTTTTATCTTAATGATTTCGTCTGTATTTTTCTTCTCTTGGACAGGGGTTGTAACCATGGCAATTGCTGCATCCAGAAATGCAATGGTTTATAACGATAAGTTAACCTTTAAATGGACAATGTTTTTCATTATTATTTCAATCGTAATTGGACTTTTGGTAAATACAATGGGTTTTGTTGGAATATTGCCTATTTTGGCCATTGTTCAAATTACACTGTGCAATTATTATCTGAAGAATATTAAATCAATCAAAATTGGCTTTATTGTTAATAGTGCAATCTATATAGTTTATTTTTTAGCTATCTGGGATTTCTCTTCAACTATTATAGAAACAATAACTGCTTTAATTGGATTAATATCATTGTTTAAGTTAGTTTTCTATGATTCAAAAGTTTGATTATACGAATTCAATTTTGTGATGAGGGATATTAATTATTCGGATGTTGAAAGATATTTTACATAGAATTTACAAAGTCTTATTCATGAAAAGACTTGCTATTTTTGACTTTGATGGTACATTGTTTGATTCGGTTCATGATGTTATTATTTGCTTTAACAAGGCATTGTCAATGAACGGTTTTCCTACATTAACCCGTGAGGAATATATTGAAAGGTTGGGTGGAAATATCGATGAAGTTGTTCCATTGATTTTAAAGGATAAAAATTCAAAAGAAAACATTGAATTAATCAAAAAAGATTATCAAAAGCTTTATGATAATTCCAATAAGGACAATACCTTACCATTTCCAAATTCTCTAGAAGTTTTAAAGGAATTGCAGGAAAGAAATATTCTATTGGCCATCAATTCAAATAGAACAACCGATTCAATAAAATATTTCGTATCTAAATTCTTTAAAGAAATTGATTTTATCTCAATCGAGGGCCACAACCTGGATTATCCTTCAAAGCCAAATCCCCATGGTGTAAATAATATAATTAAAAAGGCAAATGTTGGCTTGGATGAGGTTATTTATATTGGTGATTCTAAAACAGACATTAAAACGGCTAAAAATGCAAATGTCGATTGTATACTGGTTAGTTGGGGTTATGGCAATCAAACAGATTATGAAAATGATTATGTTTTAAAGGTAATTGATGACATATGTCAATTACGATTCTGTTTTAATGTGAAATAAGTAAAATTATTAAATTTAAAAATCAATCTATTATTATGTTATTTGTAAACTATCCGAAATGTTCAACATGTAGAAAAGCTAAAAACTGGTTAGACGAACATGCCATTGAATATGAGTCAAGGCATATCATTGAAGATAATCCTCAAGCCGATGAAATCAAAAAATGGTGGGAAAAGTCAGATTTACCACTTAAAAGATTTTTCAACACAAGTGGCATGAAATATAGGGAATTAAAACTAAAAGATAAACTCCCTGACATGTCTGAAGAAGAACAGCTGGATTTATTGGCAACCGACGGAATGCTTGTAAAAAGACCAATACTTGTCGGGGATGATTTTGTTTTAGTTGGTTTTAAAGTCAAAGATTGGGAAGAAAAATTATTATAATAGAGATAGCGGAATTTTTTGATTTTACCCTTTGGAGGAATTTGAACTTGGGATATGAGGTTCGGAAAATGGGGGAGACTTAATGTCGCCTCAAAAAATTCCTTAGGGAAATCCAATGAAATCCAAATGGGGATTAACTATTTCTTTGGCACTTAATCAAATCACAACTTGTTTATACTGGTGTTCTCAAATATTTTGTAAGATTTGATTGGTCTTACATTTCTGTTTTGATACAGCAACTTGTTTGGAATCGCTACTGCGTGGGCTTGCAGTAATTTGTTGTATCGAACAGAAACTTGTTTTTATACATTGTGTTTTAATTGAACTATATTCATTACGTTTTGTGCTATTTTGCTGAGGGAAAACATTTCATTTTCATTCCATTCGTTTATTCTATTAATTCTTGCCATCTCCAAATGTTTAGAAGTTACATTCGTGCAACTTCTACTTCCAACTTAGATTTATAGTATATAAAAGCTTTTTGTAACCTTTTGGTCACCTCAAAACCGTAAAGTATATATATGATGAATGACAAGTCATAATAGCCTATCTATTTTTAGGAGGTAATGCTCATGGAAACCTTAAAGCATATTAAATCATGTCCTATAGAATTAGTTGTTAAATTAATAAATAAAAAATGGGTAATTCAGAT
>ONUN01000053.1 GCA_900320955.1 uncultured Methanobrevibacter sp.
CCTATATTTTGCAGCATATTCCATGTATGGTCCTTCAATAACATCGCTTTTAGCCTTAATTATTGAAAATGGATATTCATTTAAAATTATCATATATCCGATGAAAAATACAATAGCTGCAAGTGCACCAGATACAGTGAATAAAAATGGACCGTTAGCCTGTTGATATGCAGCAATGTCAGATAAGAAAATACTTCCAACAGCAGTTACTGGAGCAAATAAAGCTAAATATAATGGAAAAGACCCATAAGTAATCATTCTTAATGATCTTTTAGCACTTATATCTTCAATAAATGATCTGTTGGAGTTTAAATGAGTAGCGCCCTTAATTTTATCAGGGAATGGCATTCTAACTGACATGACAGATTTAGATAATGCACCCATTAACACATAACATATTTCTTCCACCTTCAAAAATCCAACAACAGCCACTAAACTTGCAAGTGCAGGAAATTGATAAGCTTGAGGAGTTAATGCAACAAGGACACATAAAACAACAATAAAACAGATTATTGGTAATGCCTTATATAATCCTGGAACCGGAGATGAAATTTCAACATTTTCTTTAAACATGAACTTGATTGGAGCCATTACACCTGGAGCAAGAACGACAGGCCCAATTCTCTGTTGAATTCTAGCATGAATATATTTCCTTTCAATTCCCGGAAGTAATGTTGAAATTAAAAAACATACAAGTACTGTACCAATTACTGCAAGAATTGAGTAAACAAGTGTATTTTCAAACATAATCTATCTCCTAATTATTTCTATTGCCCTATCAGAACATGTGAAACATGGGTCACACTGTACAATACAAAGTTGAGCATCAGTAATCTGATCGCCAATGCACGCATATTGCATAGCACCAATATTGGACATTGATGGAGTTCTGATAATTGAGTGTCTTACCCTTCCGCTTTCAAGAGCATAAGAATGATATAATGTTCCCCTTGGAACTTCGATGTAACTTTCATTAATATCTGTATCAACCATTTCCCAATCCCTGTTAACTACTTTACCTTCAGGAATGTTTGCAATAGCTTGGCGAATAAGTTTAATTGATTCAAATGATTCTAAAGCCCTCATCAACAAATTGGATTTGACGTCCCCATCAGGCTGAGTGACTACATTAAAATCAAATTCATCATATTCAAACATTGTTGTTCTGAGGTCTCTTGCAACACCAGTTGCCCTTAAAGTTGGACCGGTTACAGCCAATTTGATAGCTTGTTTTTGAGGAAGAACGCCAATTCCTGAAATCCTTGACATTACAATAGAATCTGAAGTGAATCTTTCGGCAAAGTCAGTAAGACCTTCTTCTATTTTATCCATATCATTTTTTAATCTTAATAATTTGGCTTCATCCAAATCACATCTAGGCCTTACTCCACCTAAAACAGAACATCCGTACTGAACTCTGTTTCCTCCAATCATTGCAAGCAGTTCCATTACAATTTCTCTTAAATAGAACACCCTCATTGAAAATGTTTCATGTGACAATACTTCACAACCATGGGCCAAATACAAGAAGTGTGAATGTAAACGTTCAAGTTCCCCCATGATTACACGAATATATGTAGCTCTTTCAGGAATTTCAATACCCAATCCAATTTCAGCTGTTCTGCATGAATTCCATATATGTGAATTTGAACAAATTCCGCAAACTTTTTCAGTAAGTGAATTTGCCTTTTGAACCGGAAGTCCTTCCATGATTCTTTCTATTCCCCTATGATTAACGCCAATGGTAATTTCAGCTTCCTGAACTATTTCATCTTCAACAAAAATCCTTACCCTATATGGTTCCAATGCAGCAGGGTGAACTGTACCCATTGGAATTTCAGTTTCAATAATTTTGCTTCTCGGTACTTTTTCATCCATTTAATCCCCTCTTTAATCCGCATCTAATAATGTAGGTAATAATGATACAACTCCTGCCAAAACATCTTGAGGCCTTACAGCACAACCCGGAACTTTTGCATTAACCGGTATGACATTTTCAACAGGTCCTTCAATTTCTTCGGATGGAATATCAGCAAAACAATTCTTATAAACACCACCCATTAGAGCACAACTTCCAGCAGCCACAACCAATTTAGGATTAGGAATGGCCTTGTAAATCTCTTCCAATGGCTTTCTATTTAAATGTGTAACAGGACCTGTGACAACTAAAACATCAGCTTCACGAGGATTCCAAGTTAAGAACACATTATATTGTTCAGCATCAAATCTTGGTGATAAAATTGAATTAACAATTTCAATATCGCATCCGTTACATCCGCCAGTGTAAACCAACATGACATGTATTGCTCTGGCTCTTGAAAATGATTTAATTCCCATCTAATCACCTTCCTCCCTATTTCTCAACACAGTATTATCTGATAAATATTGTGAAATGACTTTAAGCTTTTCATCTGAAATTTTAAATGGTTCAGTTAAATCAAGGTCAACTTCCTGATCTCCAACACAACTTGGATGAATAGTTCCTTTCTGACCATAAAGTGAAAATATCGGACAGAAATCATGACAATAATAACATACAACGCATTTTTCAAGATTAATTTCAGGTACTTCACTTTTAATCCAATCATCAGTTAATTTTTTAGGACTTGTTAGCCCTTTCATCTCAATTGCACCTGTCGGACATACATTGGCACAACCTCCGCATCCAATACAAGCTGATTCGTCAACCCTGTCATCAACTTCTACTGAAAGAGTGGCTATTTGTTTTCTCAATTCCATGTCCGTAACTCTATCAGCTGCAAAAAAGATTCTTTTAAAGTTAGTAAAAGCTCCTTGTAAAGCTATTTTAAGTAAATTGCTCATTTAAATACCCTCTATTGAATCTTTAAAATTTCTTTCGAATAAAAATGCTTTTGCAGGACATGCATTTTTACATGCACCACAATAGGTACATTTATCTTCATTAACAACAAACTGTCCATCGATTTCATCAATTGCATCATATGAACAAGTCTTATGACACAAACCACAATGCATACACAATTGCTGTTCGATGAAATTGAATCCACATGTAATTTCATTTTTATACATTGTAGATTTAGGTATGGCATCAACTGGACAGTGAACAGCACAATTTTCACATAAGATACATTTATCCAAGTCAACGGAAATCTTTCCTCTATGCAGAGTAATTGCGTCTTCCTGACAAACTTCACTACATATTCCACAGGAAATACAATCATCAGACACTTTTCCATCCCATGAATAGACCATTACTTGGCGAGCTTTGGCTACATCACAAACTTGAACACATTTTCCACAAGATACACAGAAACCGGATAATGTAGGCAATTCCACATCATCAATTTCATCATAGATAAACATCCCATCATCTTCATGTAAAATGTGAATCGGACATGCATCAATAGCTTTATCATGAGTAACATTCTCAGTATCAGCCGTTGGATCATATCTTAATTTATTACCATCCCTTTTTTGAGACCCATTTTCACATAAATCTGCACATAAACCACAGTTTAGGCAAGATATGATTGAACCGTCAGGTTTTTGATTCAACTTATTAATATTTATCTTAAATCCATCAACAGAAATCGCATTATGAGGACATGCTTTCATACAGTTTAGACAAAGAGTACATGTATCCCTATTAACAATTTGTAGCCTATTCATTGAACCGTTAGGACATACATCTTCACATAATCTGCATTCACTGCAAATTCCTTCATCCCTATCTATACGTACTTGAATTGCGCTTGCAGGACAATATTGCTGACATCTGCCGCACAATATACATTTCTCTAAATCTGTGCCATAGTAATATCGAGTAACTTCAGTCTTTATGTTATCTGTTTTATGTGGAACATCCTTTAAAGGAGGATCCAATATGTTAAATGACTTGATTAAAGTAATTTGCCTGTCTTTTTCTACTTCATAACCATCAATACGATTTGAACAGACTTCACTACATACTCCACAACGTGAACAAATACCATATACAATTCCATCCTCAATAGTAATGTTATTGGTTGGGCAGTTGTACATACACATTCCACAGCCATTACATTTGGCTCTGTCTACAACATATCCCCCGTAAATATTGCGGAATATTGCATCATTCGGACAGTTTTTCTGACAAATTCCACAAGTAAGACAACTAAAAGCCTTTCCATTGATAAACTTAATGGCTTTTGTAGGGCATTTTTTAATACAATCTCTTTTTCCTTCACATGTATTAGTTGTTAAAAACATTTTAAAAACCCCTTATTTACTCCTTGCAAATAGTAGTTTGCCTACAAAAATTCCAATTAAAGCAGCTAGAAATGCAGTGGATATCGGTAAATCTGTGTAAAATGGATAATTACCAGATTGCCATGCCACAACAATACCTGCAATAAAAATTACTACAAATGATCCAAGAGTGAAATGAGTATCGCTGACACCAAGCTTAATCTGAGAACCGATAACTAAACCCAATATCAATCCAAATATTATAGGTCCTAAACTTAACATCATTCACTCTCCTCCACAATCTTCTTAAATCCTGCAAATGCAATAACAATTGAGGATAATCCTACAAACACTTTCAAACCAACGAATATATTGAGGTATGGAATTATACCTGCATTAGTAACATCAGGATAATGGAAAACATTTTGAATAGCTGCAGGAACGATATTTAACACATCAGTACCTACATTATAAAGGTAGAATCCACCAACGAATAAACCGATTAATCCGAAAATGACAAAACCTAATGCACCAACAGATTCAAGAACTTCAATATATGTATGAGACAATTCCAGTGGAGAATTACCTAAACCATAAACAAGTATAGACAAGATAATTCCACTAGCCATCATTGCACCACCTTGGAAACCTCCACCCGGAGTTATATGTCCTCCAAGAATAGTCATTATCCCTAAACAAATCAATATGATTGAAATTGGTAAAGATATAAGTTTTAAAATCATGCTGCCTTGACTCATCGTTTATCCCCCAATAATCCTCTACCAAATATAAGCAATACTACCAAACCGGCAGTTAACAATATAATTGATTCTCCTAATGTATCATATGCTCTGAAATCAAAAATTACAACAGTCACCATGTTCGGAGCAATCTGAGTTCCTAATGCGTTATAAATATTACTTACACCAGGATTAATTATATTGCTTATGTGGAATACCGCATCAGCCAAAGTAACTGAAAACAAAGCAGTCAATATAGCTGCAAGTAAATTACGAACAGTAGCTTTACTAGACAAGATTACCACCCCAGTACAAGAATACACCAAGTATCGCCAGTGTTACAATAGCATAAAACAACATTTTCTCTAATGAATCATCCTGTTCTATTTTAAATTTAGGAATAAGTGGAATACTAGAAATCAATACTATTGCCAATATCAATGTTACTAAACCTGCAAGTAAAACACTTACATGTCTTAATAATATTGCAGATAGAACCAATGAAACTATTAAGAAAATTTCCGCTGTAACTATACCTGAAACATCTGCATTAGTTACCGGACCTGGTGAAAACAATTTCTTGAATTGTTTTACAATATCAAAAATCTGATCATATAGTTTCATAATATCCCTCCTACAAAGTTAGAAATTCCGTTTGTTACAACATCAGGATATACACCGAATGCAATAACGATTATTAATAAAATTCCCATTGCAAAAATCATCGCACGTGGAACTTCCTTATGTTCAACATCCAAATCATTAGGTTTTGGTTTTAAAAACATTGAGTAGTATGTTTTTACGAATACTACAAATGTAGCAATACTTACCACAATAGCCAAAATGGATATTTCCGGATATCCGCAACTTAAAGAAGCTTGAACAAGCATTAATTTAGATTGGAAACCGCTTAATGGAGGAACACCTGCCATTGCAAGACCTCCAATTAAAAGCATGATACTTACTTTTGGATGGTATGCTAAAAGTCCGCCCAGTTTTCTTGTATCGACTTCATTTGTTGCATTGACTATAGCGCCAAATCCAATGAATAATAATGCAGTAATAGTAATTTCATTCAAGGCCTGGAAAAGACCTGCAGTTATTGAATATTGAGTTCCAAGACCAATACCCAGACCAATGAAACCTAATTCTCCAACAGCTAAAAATCCAATCATTCTTCTGAAGTCTGTTTGAGTAAGTGCGAGTGAAACACCTAAAATCATAGCCAAGATAGAGAAGAATACTATGAGGACTTCAAATATAGGAAGTGTTGAATAGATTCTAAACATGACCAATACGATTGAAATCATTGAAATGACTGTAAATGATTGAAGCAATGCTGCACCATGAGGTTCGGCTTTTGAATAAATTCCAGACTTGATGGTATGGAACGGTGGTAAACCAGAAGCATATAACCAACCGAAGAATATTAATGCGAGTGACATCAAGAATACTGGAGAAGTAGCATCAACCAAACCATTGTGAACTGCAGCAGCGATATCGGTAATATTTACGCTACCAGTCATTGCCAATAGGAATCCAATTCCCAGAAGCATCATTGGAGATCCGATTGAACCTAAAATCATGTATTTTAAGGCCATTTCATTACTATAACTAATTGATGAAGCTGCAACTATACCTACCTGTGCAAGAGCCAATATTTCAAAGAACACAAACATGTGGAAAATATCATCAGTCAACAACATTGCAGTCACTGCAGCAGTACCCAGGAATAACAAGAACAGATAAGGTCCGGAAACTTCTTTATATTTAGTTAAATAAATGAAAATAACTAAGAATGTTAAAAGACCAACCATTGCAATAAATATCTGTTGCAAGAATGTGAATGAATAGGTAATTGCAGGATGGAACATCACATTTGTGACATTGTCCAACATAGGTTCATATCCGCCAAAGTAATGAAGACCATAGTTAGAAGCAATTGGTATAATCGGAAGACAAATTGCAACAACAAAAGCGAAAATCTTTGTTACTGTGTTGAATCTTGAAAATGCACTAATAAGCAATGCTGCCATCAATGGAACAATAACCATAAGTGGAATTAATTCATTCATTGTATTCCTCCTGTTTTGATGTGTCCGCCAGCATTACTTTAGTAGATAAAGTGCCATATTTTTTATATAAAACCATTACTAATGCAAGCATTACTGCCAATGTACTTGCACCGATTACAATACTGGTAAGTACTAAACCGAAAGGCAATGGATAAGCAGCATTTGATGCAAACCATGAAGTGTCCATTTCTGGCATTAAAATAGGTACAACACCACCTGCTTTATAACCGATGGCAACAATAAATAAGTTAGCACCCTCTTCTATAAAACTAATACCAATAATCTTTTTTATAATATTATCGATGAATATTGCAGAATAAAGTCCAATAATGACTAATGCAACAGATGTAATCAATATTATAAGTTGTACTTGTGCCATCAGCTATCCTCCCTTTGAGTTTTCTTAACAGCCAAAGCAATGAATACAGGAATAATTGCTGCACCAACAATAGCTTGTGTCAAAGCAACATCAGGAGCCAATAAAATTTGGAACAATACGGCCATAGCTCCCCCACAAAATCCTGTTAAGATTGCTGCTTTCAATAAATCTTTTTGAATAAGAGCAAGAATTGCACTTAAAATCATTACAATACCCAATACTAATTCCAACATCTTACTCACCCTCATCAATTTCCAATGTAGTTACTGAAAATCTTTCATCAGCCTTAAGTTTTTCTGAATTTTCACTTTCTAAAGCTTGCATTTTTTCTTTAGGATGTAAAAATGGATGATTTTCATCTACATCTTCAACAATATTCTGTAATTCTGAATTATTTTCTCTATCTTCTCTTTTCCAATAAGCGTTAGCTATTGCATGTGCTGTGAAAGGTGCTAAGATAAAGTAAATTCCAGCAAGTAAAAACTGGCCTAAACCAATCATAGCAATTATACATGCAATATCAAACAAACCTACAATGTGGATTCTTGCATAAACTTTATTCTTGGTATCTTTACCCAGACTTAAGATTCCTATTGCAGAAATTATAATTAAAATAGCTGATATGATAAGAAGGGCTGACTGAATATACTCTATCATTTATCATCCCCTCCCAAAACAACAGCAAAAGCAACAGTACCTACGAAACCAAAGAATATTAATGCTAATGAGATATCCCTAAAAAAATTAAGGTCATAAATACTACCACCAACAAGCAATGCCATTGCAAAAGCAACAACAACTACAGAACTTCCTAAAAGTCCCATTGATGTAGATTTATAAGCACTTGCTCTTAAAGCGGCAAACATCATTATAATTAATGCAATAACCACAAGATATTTTGCTATAAGTAATATTTCCATACTATCTCACTCGATTTCATTAATAAAAAGAAAATATTTATTCTAACATTTTCTTTATATATGGTTCAAAAGGAATAATATCCTCTTTACTTCTTGGAGAAATAGCAGCTACTTTGATAATGTTATTTTCACTGTCCAAATCAACAGACAAAGTACCAGGAGTCAAAGATATACT
>ONUN01000115.1 GCA_900320955.1 uncultured Methanobrevibacter sp.
CTATTAGTCATAATAATAATTTTAATACTTGCATCTCATGCTTTATTAACAGGATTGTTACTAGCTGGATTAATTGAATACACTCCAAATACTATTGTAACCGGTGAAGTACTATTATTCTTTGTCATAGCCCATATAATTATAAGCATATATCTATTCATCAAAGACAAGATTAAACAGAGAAAAATACATGTATATGCCAATATCAATAAGGATACGATAGTTCAGGCAATCAGTGGGATATTTATAATCATCTTTATTGTAGCGCATGTTTTATCATACATTTATCTTCCAGCATATATTCCAAATTTTAATTGGCAAATTACTCATCTAACTATCGACACATTATTCTTTATAACATTATTCATCCATTTGCAAATAAGCATTCCACGATTATTGGTCTCATTTGGATTTTTAGTTGAAAAAAATGATTATGACAAATGCAGGAAAGTTATCAGAATCCTGTTAATTATAATATTCACATTATTGTTCCTAACAGAACTATCATATTATATTCTATGAAAGAGTTGATTTTATGGTAAAAGAAATTATAGTGATTGGTGCAGGTCTTGCAGGACTGACCTGTAGCGTAAAATCCGCCAGCAAAAATATGCACGTGAAATTATTTTCACCGGCGCATTCAGAACGATCCCAATCAGTAATGGCAATGGGCGGAATAAATGCCGCATTAAACACTAAAGGAGAAGATGACTCTGTAAATGAACATTATACAGACACCATTAATGCAGGACAACATATCAACAACCATAATGCCGTGGAAAAACTAACAAATGATGCCCCAGAAATAATCGATTGGTTAAGCAAACTTGGAACAAGTTTCACAAGAGATGACGACGGCAATGTGGATGTCAGGTACTTTGGTGGCCAAAAGAAGATGAGAACAGCTTATGCCGGTGCAAGAACAGGAAAACAGATACTAACAGCGATCAACACCGAATGCAGGAAATGGGAATATAAAGATAAAATTAAAAGATATGTCGGTTGGAGATTCTTATCATTGATATTGGACGATGATAAAGTCTGTCGTGGCGTGGTTATGATTAACGAAAATACAGAGGAAATAAGAGATTTTTATGCTGATTTTGTTGTTATAGCATCCGGCGGCATGAATAAGGTTTTTGGAAAAATCAGCGGATCCCTGCACAATGACGGATTTGTAAGCGGGAAATTATTGCATCAGGGCATTGAATTAGCCAATATGGAAATGATACAGTACCATCCAACAACCATAGAAACCCCTGTTAAAAGAATGCTCATTACTGAAGCCGCCCGTGGAGAAGGTGGTAAATTATATACTTTGCGCAATGGTGAAAAATGGTATTTCATGGAAGAATGGTATCCTGAACAGGGTGCTTTAATGCCACGCGATGTTGTATCTCGAAGCATATACAGAGTATGTCATGAAGATGACATGGGAATTGATGGTGAAAATAAGGTTTATTTGGATTTAACTCACTTGGATGAAAAAACCGTCAAAACTAAGCTTGATGAGGTTTATGATGTTTGTATGAACTATCTAAATCTTGACCCTACTCGTGAGCCAATTCCAGTTTATCCGGGCGTCCATTACTTCATGGGAGGCATACGTACAGACGATGCTCATAAAACCAATATTAGGAATTTATTCGCTATTGGAGAATGCTCTTCACAGTACCACGGCGCCAACCGTCTTGGAGGAAATTCATTGCTTGGAGCCATACACGGTGGATGGGTAGTGGCTGATCAATTGGAAGAAATTTCATGTGAAAATAATAGTTCTGAAGAATATGAAATATTAAACTACGAATATGAAGCCTATGAAAATTGGAAGGAACTGCAAAAAGAGGCCAACAACATTTCATCATATGAAATTGAAGAAGAAATTGCAAATATAATGAACAGAACCATGGGGATTTACAGAACGGAAAGTGAACTAAAAGAAGGATTGAATAAACTGGATTCCCTTGAAACAATTCATGTAAACAGTCATGGGTGCTATTATGATTACATTTTATTAAAATCACTGACAGATATTGCAAAAGCAATGCTATCATCAGCATTAGCAAGGAAAGAAAGCAGAGGCGCACATCAAAGATTAGATTATCCCGAAACAAATGAGGAATACCTAAAAACAACCGTGATATCATTTGACAATGATGAATTAAAAATTACATTCAACGATACAGAGGAGAGAATGAGCTGGTAAAAATGGAGTCAATAACCGTAATTATAAAAACCTCAAAAGGCATGAAGGAATATACTTATGAAGGCAATCTCAACATTCCGGTAACTACTCTATTAGAAAGAATCAATGTGAAACATGATATTAAAATCCATTATTCGTCCAGTTGCCTTCAAGGACTGTGCGGAAGTTGTTCAATGATAATCAATGGTTTGCCAAAGCTTGCATGCAAAACATTTGTGAATGAAGAAGCAACAACCAAAAAAATGCATAAGATTACAATAGAACCCTTAAGCAAGTTTCATGTTGTAAAGGACTTGGTTGTCGATAGAACCTCAATGTTTGAAAACATTAAAAATTCCCGCCAATGGCTTGAAGAAGAATCACGTATTAATCAGGATAATCTAGAATTTGAATATGAAGCATCACAATGTTATGGCGCAATTTTACCTGTGACATCCTCTAAAATATCAAAACAGGAAAGTAATATGGATAAATTAAAGTTTCTCAAAGAAAATTACAGTAATCATTTTTATAATGATTGTGTGAAATCTCTTGCCTGTGAAAATATTTGTCCAATGAATATTCAAACACAAAGAGCTATTTCAATAATGAATCGCCATTCAATTTGGAAATTCCATAAATTATTGAAAAAATAACTGATAAATACGAACAATTCGTATAAAAACAAAATTATAAATTAATACCACCACCTAAACTTTTTATAATGACCTAAATATTGATTTTGACATGTTAAATTGCTTTAAAAATGAACATACTCATTTATAAATCATTAAATTAAATATACAACATGCAAAACAAATTATACAGGCTAAACTATGAATAAAGAAAATATTGATTTAAGAACAAATGTTATACGAAAAACATTTAATGACCAAAGACCAATAAAATGCCTTACACCTAAAAAAATAAGAGAAGTTGACGAAGACATTTATCCAGGAGGAGATATTTTCACAACTGAAGATGGGGAGTTTATTGATTTGGAATTTCAAATGACTGATTTTGATGAAAACGAACTTGTAAAATATGTTGAATTTGCAGAAGCTTTATACGAAAAACATCGAAAACATATCCACATTTACATCATATGTCCAAACAACATATATGTATGCGTAAAAGAATGTAAAATAGTTTCTGAAGCTGAATTTACTATCAAATTGGCTTGCATTGAAGAAGACCCATGTGAAATAATTTTCAAAATGATTACAAGAAAAATAGAAAACGGAGAACCCCTTACCCCTGATGATATAATGGCTCTTGAAATGCTTCCAGTAAAGTGTAATCCAAAAATGAGAAATTTTTATAGAAGAGAATACTTTAGAATTATGAATAGAATATTATAACTTAAATATTCCATTTTAAGATAGTTTTACCAAATTTAGAAATATAATCCTTATCAAATGCATCCTTTAAATCACCCAAGGAATTTATTTCACAGATATTGGTAATCAATTTTTCTAAGTGTTCGAATAACTGTGGGTTTTGTTTGAGAGTTTCAACAACTCCGACAAAATCCACTCTGTCAGAACGGCTGTTCCCCTGAATTGTCAAACCTTTTTCTAAAACCATACGAGTATTTATCGGTACAGGATATTCACTTACACCAAACAGGTTTATTGTTCCCTGAGGATTTATTATATCAATTATCTGATCAATGGCTGATTGCGATGCACTTGAACCGACACATTCAAATGCATGGTCAACTACAACATCATCGTCAACATCATGAATTCTGTAGATTTCATCAGCAAATGAGAATAAATTCAAGTTTTCCTGATGTTTTCCAAATACCAATACTTTAGATTTGGGAAACAACTCTTTTAAAAGCAATGCTGTAATGAAACCTAAATTTCCATCTCCCCAAACACCCAGATTATCCTTTGGAGTTATGGCCATTTGCTTAAACTTGCTTATTCCCTGATAAGCTACTGAAATCAATTCAATGAATGCGGATACATTTAAATTAAAATCATCAGGAATTTTAACAACCCTATCTTCTGGCAAATTAACCAAATCAGATGTAAAACCATCGAATCCACTGCCTCTAAATTTAGAGCTATATGAATAGTTTGGAGAATACACATCCTCACCAAACGGAGTGTTTGGAATCATTACAACCATATCACCGGATTTGAAATTTCCTTCGCTGTCAAAGACAACTTCACCAATCGCTTCATGAATTAAAGCCATCGGCAGTTTCTCATCCAGAATATTTGCCGGCCTTGAACCCTGATAATATCTTTGGTCGGCCTGACAAATCGAAAGGTGAGTCGGCCTTACGATTACTCCGTCGAGCTCAACCTCATCAATGGATTCTTCAAAGAATTTTGGAGATTTTAATCTGTAAACAATATTAATCATGAATATCCTCAAGTATTGTATTAGCTAATTTTAAATCATAAGGGTAAGTAATTTTAATATTTGTCACTTCACCATCAACTAGATGTACATCTTCATCTTTAAGTATGAATATTTTACATGCATCTGTCAGTATATTACTTTCCTCTTCAGTTAAACTAGTGATTAGATTGAAAAGTTTCTTTATATTGAAGCTCTGTGGAGTTTGGCCTTGGTAATAATAATCCCTCACAGGGATACTTTCTATAGTCTTCGCATTAATACTTTCAACAATAGTATCTGTAGCCGGAATTACAGTATCACAGGCTCCATATTTCTTTGCAGCTTCAATGTTATCTTCAATAATCCTATGAGTTAAAAAAGGACGGACAGAATCATGAGTAATAATAATGGACTCTTCATCGATGCCATAACTTTCTTCAATATAACTGATGCTGTTCAATATTGTTCCATTTCTGGTCTCTCCACCTTCAATAACTACAATATTATCATTATTTGGAATATACTTCTCAATTAGATGATTGGTGTGATTTATAAAATTTTTTGGTGTTAGAACAATTATTTCATCAACATCATCATTTATAACAAATTTTTCAATAGTGTGAATAATGACCGGTTTGTTGCCCAATGCCAAAAATTGCTTTGGAGTGTCAGTGCCTCCCATCCTTGATCCTATTCCACCTGCCAATATTGCTGCAAAAATCATATCATCCTACTCCTTTTCAAAAATCATCAAATAGTGAGATTTACCTTCAGGAATGTCACTTCCAATATCCTCATTTAGATAAACTTTTTTAAAATCATGCTGGGAAAATACTTCCTCCAAATCATCTGAAGAAATCCTAACATCAACTGGAGGTCCCCATGACATTTTTAAAGGTTTGAATTCCATGACTGCAATTTTACCATGATTTTTAATGACTCTACCAAGTTCATTAATGACATTGTCCTTATCTTCTGATAGTCTAAATCCATGAAATACATTAAGCATCAATACTGCATCCACTGAATCATCACTGATGCTTGGAATTCCCTCGGTAATATCCGCATGAACATTAATTAAATTTTGAACATCATTTTCATCCTTGTACTCTTCCAACTCATTGATGGCAACATCATATGAATCCACAGCATAAACTATACCCTGAGGAAGATACTTCTTAGCGGCTTTGATTGAAATATAGCCATCTCCGCAACCGGCATCCATAAAAGTTTCATCACCATTAAAATGCATTTCATTTAAAATGTCTTCAGCATCAAGAAATTTTGCACTTGATTTGCCATGATGTTTATGTTCCATGAATATACCTCACATTTCTTGAACTACCTCAACTTTATAGAAGTTGAGGATTCTTACTTCACGGGCTGTATACACTAATGAGCATAGGATTACCGTGCTATCCCCCTCGTCCCAAAGGTTCAGACAAATCCAATTAATATTGCTTTTTAAACTTGGTTATCGTTGAAAAAGTTTAATTTAATTGAGTCATTGTCATTTATTATTTTTTGTTATCTTGTTATTTAAATTTCATCAGCAAGCATTTGAAAAGTAATGCCTACCTTTTTGCAATTCATCCATGACTTAAAG
This sequence comes from uncultured Methanobrevibacter sp., assembly GCA_900320955.1. Lineage (GTDB taxonomy): Archaea > Methanobacteriota > Methanobacteria > Methanobacteriales > Methanobacteriaceae > Methanocatella. The sequence continues at coordinate 6,150 of ONUN01000115.1, forward strand.
AAGTTATGGTATTCTTGCATGTTTAAGATAAATAATAATTTTTAAAAAATAGTATATAATGATTTTCTTGAAAAAAAAGTTTAGGAAAAAAATAATTCCTAAAAAAATAAATTAATTCTTTTTAAACATGATTAAATAGTGGGATTTGCCTTGCGGAATATCCTCACCAATTTCCTCGTTTAGATAAACTTTTTTAAGGTTGTGCTTATTGAATAATTTTTCCAAATCCTCAGGAGATGATCTCATTTTTGTTGGAGGTCCATTAGGAACATCCCATGCCTTATAATCCATTATGGCAATTTTACCGTCATCTTTAATAATTCTTGAAAGTTCTAAAACAGCTTCATCCAATTTTCTTGAGGCTTTAAATCCATGGAAAACATTAACAAGCAAAACAACATCAATTGAACCGTCTTCAACACCAGGAATGCCTTCGGTAATATCAGCTTCAATATTAATTAAGTTTTCAACATTGTTATCATTTTTATAGGTTTCCATATCTTCAATGGAAGCATCATAGATATCAACTGCATAAACAGTTCCTTTGTGATTGTAGTCTTCCAGAATTTTAATTGCATTGTGGCCATCGCCGCAACCTGCATCCATAAACGTTTCATCACCGTTGAGCTTTAATTCTTTTATAATCTCATCAGAGTCCAAAAAATTTGCACTTGAAAATCCATGAGCCCTGTGACCATTTTCAGGCATCATCATTTTATCACCTAAATAATTATCTTTAAAAAATAGTATTTAATTTTTTTCAATGTGATAAAATATGCACAACAATTAAAAAATAGTTAAAATAAGTAAAAAAAAGTTATAAGAGGATTATTTTTTCCAGGTTTGTTTTACTCCCCTTCCTCTTTTACTACCAGGTTTAGTATAACTTCTTTTTGGTCTGGTCCTTCTGTTAGTTCCTTTAACTTTTGCCATATTTTCCCCTCCTTAAAATTTATCATTACAAAATTAGAATTAAATCTATAACAAAAAAATATTTGTTTTC
>ONUN01000130.1 GCA_900320955.1 uncultured Methanobrevibacter sp.
TGTTATTGTTAAAATACGCCAAGAAATGAAAATGTATGCAAATCTAAGGCCTGTTAAAACTTATCCTAATACTAATGCATTATTTGATGATGTTGACTTTATGATTGTGCGTGAAAATACCGAAGGATTGTACATCGCAGATCAGGAAGAATTAACTGAAGATGGTGCTATTGCAAAACGTATTATTACAAGAAAAGCAGAGGAACGCATTATTGATTATGCTTTTAAGTATGCTAAAGAAAATAACAAAAGCAAAGTCACAGGAGTTCACAAAGCAAATGTGCTTAAAAAAAGTGACGGATTATTCAAGGATGTGTTCTATGAAGTAGCTGAAAGATATCCTGAGATTGAAACTGAAGACTTTTATGTGGATGCAACAGCAATGTATCTCATAACACAACCTCAAAGCTTTGAAGTTATTGTAACTACAAACTTATTCGGTGATATCTTATCCGATGAAGGCGCAGGGCTCGTTGGAGGACTAGGAGTAATACCCTCTGCCAATATTGGTGAAGATGGTGCTTTATTTGAGCCTGTTCATGGTTCTGCACCAGATATTGCAGGCGAAGGTAAAGCAAATCCAATAGCAATGATGCTTTCAGCAATTATGATGCTTAGATATATCGGTGAAAACGAAGAAGCGGATAAATTTGATGCCGCTATTCTAAAAGTGCTTAATGATGGAAAAATCCTAACAAGAGATTTAGGCGGTTCATCAAGCACTATGGAAGTAGCCGAAGCTATTAAAAATAATTTATAAATAAAAAATGGAGATAGAAATATGAGAAAACTAACTAAAATTCAATGGGCTGCACTTTTTATTATATTCACTATGGTATTAAGTGGGGTTGCAGGATTTATGCTTTTATTATTCCAAGGGAGATGAAAAAATGGTAAAATATGAAATCGCTGCTGTTGTAGCAGAATTTAATTATGATATTACTCAAATGATGTTAGAGTTAGCTAAAGCTGAAGCTAAAAATAGAGACTGTGAAATTACAAAAGTTATAGCCGTTCCTGGCGTGTTTGACATGCCACTTGTAATTAAAAAATTATTACAAAAAGGCGAATACGATGCAATAATTACCTTAGGTGCTGTTATTGAAGGTGCAACTGACCACGACCAAATCGTTGCACAACATGCTTCACGTAAAATTGCTGATTTAGCATTAGAATATGACACACCAGTTGCTTTAGGAATTACCGGTCCAGGAATGACAAGAATGGATGCACACAGACGTGTTAAAAACGCAAAAAGTGCAGTTGAAGCAGCTATTAAAATGTGTGACAGATTAAAAGAAATCTAGTGATTTGATGGAAATTCTCAAACCGAATGAATTAAAGGAAAAATTTTCAGATCCCTGGATTGCACCATACGAAAAGGTCTTAACTATGGTGGATGGTGATAAAGTCGAACTAATCGAATATCATCCATGCATTTCCGGATCCCATTGGTTGCTAAACCAATACCGCAATAACTCTGAACTAATCGATTCCGCCCATCGTGATGGAAATAAACATGTATATTTGTGTCATGCTGGTTCCAGTCCTATTGATTTGAAAGCCAGTTTTAATGCTGCAGGAATAGATGAAATTGTTATTGACGGTGATGAAGTTAAGGTAACACATGCTGGGCTTGCAGGTGCCGGTGTAGGTGCTGGAATGTGCAGAGGAATGGGAGAAGGCGTCAAATACATTGAACTTCTTGACATTGGAGGAGGTTCAAAAGTAGGAAGAGCTACTGTCGTTACTCCTAAACTTCAAAAAGTAGTTATTGGTATTGATGATACAGATACTAAAGATGCCGGGGCTACTTGGACAATGGCACACAATTTAGGTGTTGAACTTGCAAATGAAGGTTATGAATATCTTGATCACATAATTGTTCAGTTATACCCACATAATCCTCATAAAACTCAAAATTGTGTTTCAATTGCTCTTACATTTGCTGTTGAAGAATCCAAAAAAGAAGAATTAATAAATAGAGTTATTGAAATTCTTAAAAGAGATACTTTATCTGATAAAACAGCTATAGCCATATTGGAAGGTCTTGAAATTCCTGAAAAATTAAGAGAATACTCAATAGCAACAAAATCAGGCATGATGGATGTTGAAACAGCAGAAGCAACTGCTGAAGAATTGAATATTCCTTTGATTGCTGTAACCGGCGAACAGGGAAAAGTTGGTGCTCTAGCTGCACTTGGACTTTACAACGATGTAGAAGAAGCTGTTAAAGCTTATGAAAAAAAATAATCTAAGAAAATACTTCTTAGATTTCTTACTATTTTTTAATTAGAAATCCGAAGGAAATTTCCTTGACCGGATTTTACAAACTGTTTTGTTGACGAATATTGCGAATCCTTAAAGACTATCTTAACCACTGAATTGCCATAATTTAAAGTAGTATTTCTAGGTTTTTGTATTGTACCAATAACCTCGCCACCAACTGCAATTGAATAAGAACTATTGCCTCTAAATACACCGGAGGAATTAGATATTGAAACATTATCCAAAAATACTTCAAAGTTGGAAGAGTTATAGTCTCTCGGAGAAATAATGAACTTTTCAGTGCATGTAATGTTTTTATTACCATTGCTTTGGGTTACAATAGACTGGTCAAATACTTCTTTTAAACGACTATTTTGAATAACATATCCAGTTTCAAGATTTAAAGTCTTTCTAACTTGTTGAGGTACTCTGATAATATCGCTCTCGCCGTCTCTTGATTCATTAACAACATAATCCGTATTGCCTATTTGAATCGTGTCATTGACTTTTAAACCCAATGTCATCATTGCTTCGGAAGGCATACGAATTTGATCCGATTCATTTTCAACAGCAACATCAATAGTAAATGGTCCTCTAACTGATATGGAATTATCTGAATGAGAATTGTCCGCATATATAATTAAATTTCTGGAGTTCGGTTCAATTGACAATACACCATTTTCAAAGTGCGCTGCACCAATAAATGTTGAAATCATTAATAACAGTACAATTATTGAAATAATCAGAGGAAAGTGAATTTTAACAAAAGATTTTAATAAGCTAAGTCCAGGTGTCTTTTTAAATATTACAATAGATTTTATAATAACTTTAATAAGGTAATAGACTGATATTAAAATTCCTGAAACGGAAATAATGACACCGATTGAAAGGGGAACCATTTTTACAAAAAAGACTGTAAATAAACCAAGAATAATTAAAGATAATCCCACAACAGACATACGAATGAAATAACCAATCTCATCAATCATTAAAACTCTACCATACTTATTAGCACGACTTATAATAGTTCTAACAACTTCATTAGCCATCAGATTTAAATCTGAAAGCGGAGACATGTCATGTTCAATTTCACCAATGTCGACTTCCATGATAGAAATTCCAAGCACATCAGCATCAATAACAATACCTACATCAACACCATAATCCTTTTCAAAATTAATTTTTTTTAATATTTCTTTACGTGCTGCAAACTGACCGCTCAATGGCTGCTCAAAAGAAATTTCAGGGAAAAAGAAATTGAGCAACGGCTTAGCTGTAAGTTCAGTTACACGTCCGCTAACACGTGAAAATTTAGTTTTAGTAATCTCAGCATTTCCAAGCAAAATCGGCATAATCATTGATTCGACTTTTTTGGATGTTAAATTATAAATATCCGCATCAATGAATGCAATAATATCACATTCTGCTTGCTTATAACCAGTGAATAAAGCTTCACCCTTACCTTTATTAGTTTCATGATTAATAACTATAGCTCCAGCCTTAATAGCTTCCTCTTCAGTTTTATCAGAAGAACCATCATTAACCACGATGACTTCATCGACAAACGAAACATTTCTAATTACTTCTACAACTTTAGCTACAGTATCTTCCTCATTATATGCAGGAATAATTACTGAAACCTTTTGATATTTCTTGGGTTTTTCAGTTTTTATACTAGCAAGCAAAAATGCAATAATTACAAAAAACCAATACAATAAATTCACCTGAAAGTTTAATTGTTTATAAATATGTCATTTAACTACTATAAATGTATTAGTTTTACACCACAACTTAAATAATACAAAAACCTAAATTTATCTATACATTTTAATAGTAAATTAAAGCTTTTTAATCTTTATAAACACATTTAAAAGGTAGTTATTTGATGATAGTAGAAACACTTCAAAATGAATTAAATTTAGCTAACTGGCAAGTTGAAAAAGTAATCAAATTAATCGATGTTACCGGTTCACTGAATGACGAAACTTTAAGAAAGTTTGACGAAAGACTGAAATATCTCAGAAACCTGGAAGACAAAAAGGAAAAAATCATAAACAGAATCGATGAGCTTGGAAAGCTCGATGACGATTTGAAAAACAGCATTTTAAATGCCAATACATTAGTTGAACTTGATGATTTATACAGACCATTCAAGAGTAAGAAAAGAACAAGAGCAACAATTGCCCGTGAAAGAGGATTGGATCCACTTGCCCAAATAATTCTAGCACAGGATGTTAAAGAAAGCGTTAAGAAAATAGCTAAAAAATACATTGACCCCGAAAAAGAAATCAATACTGCCGAAGATGCAATAGATGGTGCAAAAGATATTATTGCAGAAATTATATCAGACAACTCCGAATTCAGAAAAAAAATCAGGCAAAACACATTCTACACCGGACAAATTGAAACCAAGGCCAAAGATAAGGATTCATCATCAGAATATGAAATCTATTACAATTACAGTGAAGATTTAAGAAAAATCCCACCCCATAGGATTTTAGCAATTAACAGGGCTGAAAAAGAGGGAATGATTAAAGGAAAAGTTGTATGTGAAGTTGATGATATAATAAAATATCTCAACAGGCATATGCTGAAAAATATCTCAAGCATTCCTGAAAAAATCGAATATAACAGATATACCACCCCAATAATAAAGGAATCCGTGGAGGATTCATACAAACGACTGATTTCTCCTGCAATCGAAAGGGAAATCAGGAATTTTTTAACACAGAAAGCTGAAGAAAAATCAATTGAAGTATTTGCCAAAAACCTGAATCAGCTATTGATGGAAAGTCCTCTTGTTGGAAAAACAATTTTAGGCTGGGATCCCGCATTTAGAACAGGATGTAAACTTGCAATTATTGATGAAACTGGGAAAGTTTTGGATACTGCACTGATTTATCCAACCGAACCTCAAAATAAGGTTAAAGAATCAATTAAAACTGTTCGTGATTTAATCGACAAATACAACATTAACGTAATAGCCATTGGAAATGGAACTGCTTCAAGAGAATCCGAACAAATTGTTTCTGACATTATCAAAGGGACAAATGTTGAATACATAATTGTTAACGAGGCTGGAGCTTCAGTATACTCCGCATCAAAATTGGCTGACGAGGAATTTCCTGAATTTTCAGAAGGGGAACGCAGTGCCGTTTCAATTGCAAGAAGGCTTCAAGACCCGCTGGCAGAACTTGTAAAAATCGATCCAAAATCAATCGGCGTTGGTCAATATCAGCATGACATGAACCAGAAGCAATTGTCCGAGTCCCTGAGCGGTGTTGTGGAAAAGGTAGTAAATGAGGTTGGAGTCGACCTGAATACCGCTTCTGTAAGCCTACTCAATTACGTATCAGGAATAGGCAATACAACTGCTAAAAATATTATTGGATATAGGGAAGAGAACGGAAGCTTTGAAAATAGGAAAGAATTACTGAATGTTAAGAAACTTGGTAAAAAAACTTATGAACAGTGCGCAGGGTTTGTAAAAATTGACAATCCAGAATACCCATTGGACAATACCACAATCCATCCGGAATCTTATGATGCCACATTTAAGCTATTAAAAAAGTTAAACTATTCCACAAGCGATATCGGCTCAAAATCCTTAAAATTTGACAAAGTTGACCTGGAAGAAATTTCAGAAGAGTTAAACATTGGAATGGAAACATTAAAGGACATAATAAGAGAACTTAAAAAGCCCGGCAGAGACCCTCGTGAGGACATGCCAAAACCTATTCTTAGGAAAAATGTATTGACACTTGAAGATTTGGAGATAGGAATGATAACTCAAGGAACTGTTAGAAACATTGTGGATTTCGGAGCATTTGTCGATATTGGAGTCCATCAGGACGGATTGGTTCACATATCACAATTGGTGGCTGACAAATTTGTAAAACATCCCCTTGACATCGTTAGTGTCGGAGATATAGTTGATGTTAAAGTCCTGGATGTAGACATTAAAAGAAAAAGGATTAACCTATCAATGATAATTTAAATATATAAAAGACAATATTATAATACATAAATAAATTTTAATTTAGAAGGGATTATTGAATGACACCAAAAATAATGATTATTCTTGGAAGTGGGTCAGACATTGCTATTGCTGAAAAAAGTATGGATATTTTAGAAAGGCTCGAAATACCATATAGTTTAAAGATAGCTTCCGCCCACAGAACACCTAATTTAGTTAGAGAAATTGTTACTCAAGGTACTGATGCAGGAATTGAAGTATTTATTGGTATTGCTGGTTTGGCGGCACATTTACCAGGTTCAATAGCTGCCTATACGCCAAGACCGGTTATTGGAGTTCCCGTAGATGTTAAAACAAATGGAATTGATGCACTCGAATCCATTATTCAAATGCCTTATCCTTCCCCTATTTCAACTGTTGGAATCGATAGAGGAGATAATGCCGCAATTTTAGCTGCTCAGTATATCGGACTTCATGATGAAGAGGTTCGCCAAAAGGTAATAGAGTTAAGAAAGGAATATGCTGAAAAAGTCAAAAAGAGCAATGAGGATATAGTTCAAAAGATTGAAAGAAAATATCTTCAAAACGATTTTTTAAGAATTAAAAATCTTGAAATCAAAGACATTGAGATAGATGAAACTACCGATGCATGTATAAAGAACAAAGATGCGGAAGTCGTGGTTATTGCTGGAAGGCAAACTGATGTGGGAACTGCCAAAAAGGTTGGAATTATATTAGACCGACTTAAGATTAAGCATGATATTAAGGTAGTCTGTCCGATAAGATCAACTAAAAAATTCACAAATTATGTCAAATGCATGAAAAATGCAAAAATTTTCATTGGAATAAGTTCAACTTCCTCACAGGTAACAGGAGGACTAGTGGGACTGACAGACAGACCGGTTATTGGAGTTCCATGTACTAATGAAAATAATAAAGATTATATGCTTACAACTGTAAGTATGCCTCCAGGAGTTCCTGTTGCAACTGTTGGAATT
>ONUN01000179.1 GCA_900320955.1 uncultured Methanobrevibacter sp.
TTTAAATATTTGATTAGAAAATTTTAATTGGTGCGATAATATGAATGATAATGATATAGTCATGACTAAATTCCTGGCGATACTGTTTGCGATATGTTCTGGTCTTGCAATAGGTAATCTGTACTGGGCCCAGCCGTTGCTTGTCCAGATAATGGATGGCTTTGGTCTTCCAGCGGCAAATGGGGGACTTCTGGTTACTGCAACCCAAATTGGGTATGCGATGGGAATTCTCTTTATTTTGCCTTTGGGCGATTTTGTTCGAAGAAAACGTATGATAGCCCTTGTAATGGTGCTTTCCGTATTGGCTTTGGTCTCCTGTGCCATATCACCTTCATTTATCATATTGTCACTGTCACTCTTCAGCATGGGGATTGTAACAATTTCCGGTCAAATCATATTGCCACTTGCGGGAGATTTGAGCCGTGAGGATGAACGTGGCCACATCGTTGGAATTGTATCATCTGGAATAACAACAGGTATCCTCTTTTCAAGGTTTGCAAGCGGTATCATTGCGGGATTTTGGGGATGGAGATCAGTTTATGTAATAGCGGCCGCTTTGAATCTGGGCATGGTTTTGGTAATGATTTATGTATTGCCGGAAATTCCTGCAAAAAACAAGTTCAAATCATATGGGAAACTTTTGGCAAGTGTTTTTACCACCTTTAAAAATCATAGGTCCTTGCCGAACATATTGCTGCACTCAGGACTGATATTCGGTTTGATTTTCAACATATTCTGGACTTCCTTAACATTTCTTCTATCCGCAGAGCCGTTTAACTATAACACGTTCCAAATTGGGCTTGTAAGTCTGGCAGGTCTTGCAGCAGCAGTATTTGGTGTGGGAATCGGAAAATTGCAGGACAAAGGCTTGAGCATACCTGCGCTCGGAGCGTTCATTGTGGTTTGCCTTGTTAGTATGGTGTGCGGCTTTGCATTCAGTGATTCAATAGTTGCCATTGTGATTGTTGCAGCGGTACTTTCAGTTGCAGTTCAGGGAGTAAGCGTCTTGACCCAGACAAGATTGTTTAACTTATCTCAGGGTGAGCGCAGCAGACTGAATACATCTCTTCTATGGTCATTGGGGGGATGGTCATATGTAATGATGGCAGCTAGTGCGGTTTCTGTTGCGGCATTGATTGTCTGGCTGTTTTCAAGAAGTAAATTTAAATATGCGGATGAATCATTGGATAATTAGTTATTTTTACTGATATATCCAGAATATATATTTTTTTATTTTTCCTTTTTATTATTACTATAATTCGAGTTTTAGTGGAAAAATCGATAAGCATGCGAACTATATTTTACGTTTTATACGAACTGTTTCAAAAGTTCAGATACTTATTACTCTTCAAGCGCTCTCTCTCAATATTTTTTATCAACGAAGAATAAAAGTGATTAGTATGAGAAAGTACTGTATCTATTTTGATATGTCTCTTAAGGAACTTCTTGAGGAGGCTGAAGAAGATGAGATGAACGGTGTGAAATGGAAGCACAGCAGGTTGAAATCAAAACTGGTTGAATATAGGCATCACATGTTTCAAAACTATGCTGCAGGAACCGTCAGAAAGGAAATGAACTGCATCATCTTTTTTTATAAGTTCTATGACATAGAAGTATGGGATTTGCCTAAGGTAAATGACAAAAGCATTCAGAAGCCTGCTCCTATTTATTTTAAAGATTTGCCGGATAAGGAAGTGATAAGGGAAGCTTTTCAGATTGCATCTCCCTTGATGAAAGCTATCATATTGTTTTCCTGTTCTAGTGGATGTGCTCGGACAGAGACATTGAGCCTGACAATTGGGGATTATATTAAGGCTTTGTCTGAATATCTTCCTAACAACAGAAGAGACATCTTTGATGTTATTGATTACTTAAATGATGTCGATGATGTTGTTCCAACCTTCAGTATCCTAAGAAAAAAGACAAACAAGTATTATCTTACATATTGTAGTCCTGAAGCCGTAAAAGCTATTAATGCATATTTGTTGCTTCGCGATAAGCCAATAACTGATGAAAGTCCACTCTTTCAAATCAGCAGGACATATATGGTGCAGTCATTTGAGATAATCAATGACACTTTAGGTCTTGGAAGAGTTGGACGATACCGTAGGTTTCGAAGCCACATGCTGAGGAAGTTTCATGCTTCAGCATTATATAATGACGGCATGAGCATTGACAAGGTCAACGATTTGCAGGGAAAGGCCAAAAACAAAACCGATGCAGCCTATTTCATGACCAATCCTGACGATTTGAAATATGAATATATCCAACATCTTCCGGCCGTTACTATAAACACTGATGTTGAAAAGCTGTCTGTCAAGTCACCTCAGTTTATTCAAATGGAAAAGGAAAATGAAGCATTAAAATCAGAAGTAGGGGATATGAGAAATGAACTTGAGGAAATGAGAGGTTTAAAGAAAGAACTTTTAGGTATCATAAATAAGGTTAGTCAAGGGTCATGATATTGATATAAAAGTTAATTGTGATAGCATTTGGCATGTGTTGAATGCTATCAAGATTAATATTCAAAAAATTTTGCGATGAAGAATCGTATAGATACATGTTTTACAATCTGGGTTATGATGAAAAGTATAAAATGAATTTGTTTAAAAACATAAAATTTATATGATGAAAAATATAAAATAAATTTAGTGAAAAGTATAAAATAAAATAGGTGAAAAATATAAAATAAAATAGGTGAAAAATATAAAATAAAATAGGTGAAAAATATAAAAAAGTGATTAATATGAAAAAATATTTGCCAAGATATACTGATCAGGAACTGAAGGAATCTCTTGAATATATGGGTGCTGTACTAATAACTGGTCCGAAGTGGTGTGGTAAGACTACAACAGCCAAACAACAATGTAAAAGCTTAAGAGAACTTCAACATCCTGTTCATGGAAAATCTTACCTAAAACTTGCTGACACAAATCCTATAGAATTATTAAAAGGTGAAAAACCAATGTTGATTGACGAATGGCAAATGGCACCGGAACTATGGGGTGCTGTAAGATATTTGGTGGATGAGTCAGATGAAGACGGACTATATATTTTAACAGGATCAACAACAGTAGATGGAAATAAAATCGTGCATAATGGGGCAGGTAGGATAAAAAGAATCGTAATGCGTCCAATGAGTTTATATGAAAGTGGTGAATCCACAGGTGAAATTTCATTAATGGACTTATTCAATAAGGAGGATTTAAACATTGATGGAATAACATCGAACTTGACAATACCTGATTTAATATTTGCTGCTTGCAGAGGGGGCTGGCCTGAATCCATAAACAAAAAAACTAAAAAACAACAATTGGCTATTGTGTCTAATTATATTGATATAATATGTAATAGTGATGTTTCAGAAGTGGACGGTGTTAAACGCAGCCCTCAAAGAGTAAAAGCCATATTAAAGTCATATGCCAGAAACATTTCAACACTAGCAACTAAAAAAACCCTCATGAAAGATGTAAGAACCGAATACGATATCTCTCCACCAACATATAATTCATACATCAATGCTCTTGAAAAATTATATGTTATTCAAGACATTCCTGCATGGTCACCAAACATCAGATCAGCAAATACAATCAGAAAATCCCACAAAAAGGAATTCATCGATCCATCAATAGCTGTGGCAAGCCTTAAATTGACACCTGAAAAATTACTAAAAGACTTTGAAACCTTCGGATTCATATTTGAAAACCTATGCATACGTGACTTACTGGTTTACTCAAGTTCAGTCAATGGAGAAGTATTATATTATAATGATGATAGTGGCCTTGAAGCAGATTGTGTTATTTATTTAAGTGATGGAAGATATGCATTGATAGAATTTAAATTAGGCAGTCGTGAAATTGAAAAAGGGGCAGAAAACTTACTTAAATTAAAGGAATTAATTAAAGAAAGTGTTGAAAACAAAAAAATTGATTTGGAAGAGCCAAGCTTTTTAGCTGTAATTACTGGTGGCGAAATTGCATACACTAGAGCTGATGGTGTGAAAATTATTCCGATAGGATGTTTAAAATAAGATAGATGTAATATGGAGTCTTTTTTATGGACTTTGAGGAAGGGACGCAAAATTTTTTAGTTGATTTTTGTTTTTAGAAAATTTTGTTTGTTTTTTATTTTTTTCAGTTGTTTTTTCTATTTATTTCATTGTTTCATATTTTGTTTTAGGTTTGCAAAGGGTAATTCTGCGGTTTTTGATCTTAATTTGTATATTTTTTGTGCTTCTTTTGTTTCCATTTTTCGTTGCATTCTGATTTTTGAGGGATTTCCATAGTCTTCAATTGTTCTGTATCTTTGGCTTTTTGCGCAGTATTCTTGTACGGGGCAGTTTTTGCATTCTTTTGTCCAGTATGTGATTCTTGGTTTGTTTTTATATTCGTATTCTCTTTGTCTGTATAGTGGTTGTCCTAATGGGCAGAAATAGGTCCCTATTTCTGCATTATAATTGAAATTATCTTTAGAAAATGGGTTTTCGGTTAAATTATATTTTTTTTCTTGTCTTGAGAGTTTTCGTGAGGATATATAGCCATCAAGTTCTTCTTGTTCAAGATATTCTGTGTTCATATCTGTGGAATATCCGTTATCGGCACTTACTTGTAAATTAACTGGTATTTCATAGCCTATTTTGCTTAAATTTGATTTTACTTGTTCCATTAATGGAATTAATTCATAATGGTCTGTGGGATTGTTGGTAATGTATGATGCAAGGATTATTCCTTTGTGTTCGTCTACTGCAATCTGTCCGTTGTAATCATACTCCCATTTTCCTTTTTTATTCTTCATAAAACGTGCATCAGGGTCATTTATACTAATTACGTCTTTTCCAGATTCTTTAAGTTTTTCTTCAAGTGTTACGACCTTTTCTAGAATTTTTTCAGGTTTTTCTTCTGCTTGTTTTAAAAGGTTTTTACTTGAAGATCTTAATTTATCTTTGTTTCTATCATCTTTTGAAGATTCATTAACTTTTTCAAAGACTTCTTTGAATTTTTCTTTATCAGTTAGTGTTTCAGGAACACTGTTTCCAGATTCTTCACCCAATTCTTCATCTTCTTCTTCATCTAATTTAATACTTTCTTCAAGATGTTGTTTCATTATTTTTAATTGTTGTTCATTTGTTAATTTATTCATAGATGTTTTTGCTTTAATTTTAGTTCCATCTAAACTCACATGATGAATTTTAACCAAATCTTCTTCTGTTGCAATTTTTATAGTTGTTTTAAAAGCATCA
>ONUN01000123.1 GCA_900320955.1 uncultured Methanobrevibacter sp.
TTTAAATCAGTAGCATAAACTTCCCATCCATGATTTAAAAGAGAAGTCACTGCTTTTTTTCCTTCTACACCCAATCCAATAACAGCAGCTTTCATAAAAATTTCCTTATATAACTAGTTCTATACAATTATACTACTTTAAAATTAATAAATATTTTGTAAAACAAATTCTTTTATATTATAACATTTAAAATAAAAGCAAGGTGATAAAATGTTTGAAGATGAAAAAGACGATAAAATTTACAATCTCATCATAAGTAATGGTATAGATAGAAACAACGAATATGGACAATTTACCGAAAAGTTATTTTCAAAAGTAGACTTTTTATGGAAGGAATCCATATCAGGTGATTTTTCCCTCGCCGGTGAAGAATTCTACAAAAAAATAGATAGAATAATTTTATTAGCAGGATTATATAAAGACAATAAGGAATTATTTGAAAGTCTTTTAAATGCGAGTGAAACCTATGACATTCCGATAATATTAGTAAGACCATACGGACTTGAAGAAGTTCCAGAAACACTTGAAGAAAAAGCAGCAACAATTGTCGGATGGAACGCAAACTGCATAGTCGATTCCATTAAGAACGCCTGCGAAACAATGTAAAAAAAATAAAAAAAAGTAATGATATTACATCATAACATTTGAAATACCATTTTCTTTTTCAACTTTAATTATGTTATCAGCCGCATTTTCAAGCTGACTTTCATGAGTTACAATAATCATTTGAGGTAATAAAGACATGTCCTTTAATAAATTAATTAATTCATGTCTTCTGGAACTGTCCAAATGAATTGTAGGCTCATCCAACAATATTGTATCCAATTCTCCTTTGGAAATTGCCTGAGTAATACCAAGTCTTAAAGCCAGTGCAATAGCTATTTTTTCACCGCCACTAACCATGCTCATTGAAGATTCACCTTCAGGACCGTAGACTGTTACATTATACTCATCATCCAAAGTCAAATCAGAGTAATTGAAGTTAAACTCATTAAAGAATTCTTTGGTGTGTTTTTGAATTAGAGGTCTTGAAATATTTCTTAAATCTTTTTGAACACCATTTTTACCATATAATTCCCTAATGTTTTTCAACATGGAAATATAATTTTCCAAATTATCATATTCCCTTTTAAACTTGTCAGCCATCATGATTTTTTCATTCAGCTCTTTAATGTAATTAATTGATTCGCGTGCCCTTCCTTTAATTTCAGAAAGTTCCGAATTAAATGTATTTTGACGTCTTTCATATAATTCTGAGCGATAAATGATTTGTTCATATTTCTCCTTATCATATAATGAAGCATCAATTTTATTTTGGATGATGTCAAGCTGATTTTTAGATACTCCAATATCTTCCTTAATTGAATCATGCTGAGACAATAGGGACTTTTTATTTTGAACAAAACCTTTAAGCTGATTAAATTCCTCATTTTTCTGTTTTAAATCAGCAATTCTATCCTGAAGTTCAGCAGGACTGATATCTCCACTTAGATGAGGATCCTGATTAATGGCCAATTTAATATTGGTAACATGATTGTCAATCTCATTTTCAATTTGATTTAATTTATATTGAGATTCAGTTTCACTGCCTAAAACATCCAAAGCACCTTTAGCTTGAACATAAGCATCATAAGACTCCTTATAACTTTCTTTAGCATCCCTTTCACGAGCAATGACAAGAATAAGTTCTCCTAATTTATTGCTGATATATTCTTTTGATTCGAGATTTTCATCTATTTCATTTAGTTTAACAACATCATCTTCCAAATGAACGAATTTCTGTTTATACTCGACAATATTTTTAGATAACTCCTGAAGTTTGATTTGTTTATCTTCGAAGCTTTCCTTATTCTGATTAAATAAACGAACATCATCTTCAGTTTCAGAAATTAATTTCTCATTTTCACTGATTGTTGATTCATAACCTTCAATTAATTCCTTTTTCTGGTCTGAACTGATGTCTGATTGACAAACAGGACATTTATTATCAACTTCATTTAACTCAGCTAACGGTTTTTGAGCAGCTTTGATATTCTGTTTAAATTCCACAAGACTTTCCTTTTTAGAAAGGATATCTCCGGATAATTTTTCAATGCTTTCTGCAACTTCAACAATATAATCATTAGTAACTTCTTCTATTTGATTAAAATGTTCAACTTCTGCCAAGATATCTTGTGATAATCCGAAATCAGCCAATTTGTCTTTTGTTCTTGAGAAAAAGTCTTCAATATCATTTCTTTCATTCTCAATGTGCAATAGTAATTCTTTTTTATCTTTTTCCATTTTAGCCGCTGTAGCCAATTGCTTTTCAAGATTGATTTTTTGGTTATTTAATTTGTTAATTTCCTCATCGGATGCTAAAAACTTATTATACTCCTCTTTTTTATCATTAACAATTGCTTTTTGATTGGAAATTGAATCTAATTTATTGTTGATTTCATCCTCATCTTTTTTCAATCTTTGAATGCTGGTAACTGACTTTTCAAAGTCAAGATACACTTCCAATTTTGAAACATACTTATCCAATCTGGCAATTTTCTCTTCAGCTTCAGTGATTTTATCCAAATTATCCTGAACAACATGTTTATCATTTTCTAATTTGGCCAAAGTTTTTTGTTCGTTTTCCAGATTATTGACTTGAGTATCGTAAATTTCTTTTTCCCTTTCCATATTTCTTTTGCTTTCAGAAATATCTTTTAGGGAAGCAGTTACATCTTCGATTTGTTCTTCAAGTTCATGTCCTCTCTCCTTAAGAGATTCCAATTCTGCTTTTTTCTTAGCATATTCATCTTTAAGCTCATCGGAATTGAATAGTTTACCTTTAAGTTCAGCTAACTGATTTTCATATCCACTGATGAAAGGCAATAAATTTTTCCAGGCTTTTTCCAAAGAATCAATTCCAAGCAATTTAGCAATCAATTCTTTTTTCTCGGCAGATGTTTTATCTACGAGCTCTGCAATTTCACCTTGTCTTATGTAGATTGCATTAAGGAACAAATCAGAATCAATGTCCAATATTTGGCGAATTTCATTTGCAACTTCCTTATCTCCAGTACAGATATGAACAAATCCACCATCATTGGAGGTTTTCTTGTAAATGGATGACTTTAACATTGACTTTTTATTACGAACTATTTTATATTCGCGATTATTGGAACTGAATTCCAATTCAACAGTCATTGAATCCGCATTATTCCTTACTAAATCATCGATTTTTTTAGCAGTATGCTGTTTGAATAGAGCAAAACTAATGGCTTCTAAAATTGTGGATTTTCCAGCACCATTTTCCCCAACAATAACACTAATTCCTTTTTCAAAGTTAATTACAGTGTTTTCATGGGATTTGAAATTAACCAATTTTAATTTTGTGAAAATCATTCTAGAACCTCCTTAAATGTAACTTGAACATCCTTTTCATCAGCTGATTCAACTTCTTCTTTGGTTTCAACTTCATCATTTCCTCCTTGATGATAATAATCATCAAAGAAATGATTCAATACTTCATCAGCTTCATCAATCTTATCTTTTGATAGGAAACTGTAAACGTCAAGTCCCAATCGGGTAACAGACTCATCACCATAAGCATCCAATTGCTCTTTTAGAATTTCCAATGGACCTAAAGAATCTTTTTGATTAATTATGACATCTATATCCTCTTCACCAAGCATATTAAAAGTAGGTCTTATCATTAAAGACAAATCACCAAGTTCTTCTTTAATTAAATCATAAACTCTGTTGGTATCGGATTCAACATTATTAATTTTCAAATCCAAAATCGGTTTTTTATCAAAGCCGACAATTGTTTCTTTTAAACCGGCAATTCCACTTTCTAGTTTATTGTAATCAAGTGACCTTTCAATGAATGTACGGGAAATATCAACTTTAACTCTTTTGACAAGAGGTTTTGAACCATCAAAATCAACTATAACAAAACCTTTTCCGTTTTCCTTATAATCTTTTAATTCATTTGTTTTCCATATTTCACTGGATCCAGGATAGACCAATTTTCCATTTCCAAAATTATCATTAACATAATTATGAATGTGTCCCAAAGCATAATAATTAAAATTATCAGGCAAATCTCCGATTTCCAGCTCATAATTCTGTCCAAAGTATTTGTCAATACCCTGGTGCAATACAAGAATTGATTTTTCATGTTTTGCGGCCTTTTTAGATAAATCAGCTAGTTTGGACTTTAAATTCTTAACTTGAGATGACGGATAAAATGGCAAGCCTGCAATAAAAATATCACCATGCATATAAGTAGTATTAATAGGACTGATTACTTTTAAACCCAATTTTTTAAAGATTACTTGAGGCGGGATTGAATCATTACGC
>ONUN01000167.1 GCA_900320955.1 uncultured Methanobrevibacter sp.
ATTAATGGAAAACTCCAAAAAGGAAAATGGATGACATTTAAGTTCAACGGCAAAACCTACAAAGTCAAAACCAACAAAAAGGGTATTGCACAAAAAACACTAAACAAAAATGTTATCAAAAAACTCAAAAAAAGTAAAAAATACACTGTCCAAGTGACCTACAAAAAAGACACAATAAAAACAACCGTTAAAGTTAAGTAGATAATTTATTATCTACTTTTCTCTTATTTTTTTTACAATTTATTCGTTCATTCACTTTTTTCCAAACAATTTGAATAATTATCATCAAATCTTCTCAAAATTAAATAAGAACGCTTATATATAAACTTTTTACATATATTTTAATTGTGATAATTATGAAAGCTTTAAAAATTTTGATTGTCATGCTTATTTTAATTATGTCGGTGGGGGTTGTCTGTGCAGCAGAAAACATTACTGAAGATATTAAATATGATGACAGTCAGGATATTTTGGAAAGTACACAAGAATATGTCGTTGCTGTGGACGATTCGCCACAGTCATTTTCTCAATTAAATGAAGAGATAATAAATGCGACAGGAAACTATTTGAAATTGAATGCCGACTATAAATTCAACAGTTCATCAGATAGTGAGGGCGGAATCGTTATTAGAAATGACAATTTTGTTCTTGACGGTGAAGGACATACAATTGACGCAAATAATCAGGCTAGGGCTTTTGTTATTTTGGGAACAAATGTAACGGTTAATAACCTTACCATAATCAATGCAAACTCTCAGGCAGGCAGTGCATTCATTATTCCATCAGGTTCACTAACAACAAATTATGTAAACATTGATAACTGTACTGCTGTTCGGGGAGTAGTTTTTACAGAAAATGGTCCAAGCTATACTAATAACTATGGTAAAATCACGGATTCAACTAGTGATAGTTTTGGAGTAGTATATATAGCCAATTCTACTGCAACTTTCAATAATGTATTCATGAGCAGTTCTAAAGAATTGGTATGGGGATTTGTCTATGGTAGGCTTGGTGCTACCATCACTGTTCTAAACTCTGTATTTGCAAATACAAGATCTCAGTATTCTACTGCAATTATGTCAGACAAATCAACAATTATTAAGAATTCAAAATTCATCAACTTATGTGCCAACTTTACTGCAGGTGCTGTTGCAATAAAAGGAATACGGGAAAATGCAGTGATTGAAAATTGTACATTTGTAAATGTTTCCTCTTCAAAAAATGGAGGAGCATTATTTATTGATACCTATGACAGCGGATTTAAACCTGTCACAATTACCCATTCCACTTTCACAGATTGTAATTCCGGATTTGGTGGAGCCATAATGGCATTGGGAGGTAATATCACCATAGATGATTGTAATTTTACAGACAATGTCGTATTATTCGATGGTGGTGCAATATATACATCCTATGCAATCATGACCATCTCAAATTCAATATTCAATGAAAATGGTGGATTTGGCTCTGTACTCGGACGTGATTCTTATGGAGGTGCGATTTATGGCGATGTCTGCGAATTAAATTTATATAATTCAAGTTTAATCAACAACTTCGCCCAGTCAGGTCCGGCAATATATCTGTATGACTCCGATTATGATATTGAAGGCAATTCATTTGACAACAATTCTGATTTAAACGGCACTTATGCGGATATTTATACTGCATTTGAAAAGACAATCAATACCTTAAATAATAACAATTACAGTAGAGATAATTCTACAAGTTTGAACAATGAATTCTATGAAACAATCGTTGACATTCCTGGAGTGCAGATAGTATTGTTGAATAATACAATTGATGTTAAAACACTCCCTTCCAAATTTGATTTACGCGATTGGGGATGGGTTACTCCTATCAAAAATCAGGGAAATATGTTGTCATGTTGGGCGTTTGCAACTGCAGGAGCACTGGAATCTTCAATATTGAGATATCTGGGAATTTCTATGAGCCTTTCAGAAAACAACATACAGGCTATGGGGCTGCAATACTCCAGATACGGTTTAGAAGGTATGACTGAAGCCGGAGCCATAGTTGCCGGTAGTGGTTATGCATTGGGTTGGTTTGGTGTATTCGCATCCGATTATGATGTATACGACCAACTTGGAAAGATTTCACCAATAATCGCACCGGCTTCAGCCATTCACTTCCAGGACCTGGTCATCATACCTCCACGTAAAAATTCAACAGACAATGACCTGTTAAAAGAGGCTATTTTAAAATATGGTGCAGTAGGAATTGCTTATTACGGTACAAATGTCCTTCCGTATGTCAATGGATCTTCACAATATGTTCCAGATAATATTGGTCCAAACCATGGAGTTGCACTTATCGGATGGGATGACAACTATCCTAAAGAAAACTTCTATATCACACCGCCTAGTGACGGTGCATGGATTATCAAAAACAGTTGGGGAGAAACCGTTGGAGACAATGGATATTACTATATTTCCTATTATGATACCACATTTGCAACTGCGATGGAATCATATGCATTTATACTCAACAACACTGTCCCATATAATAAAAATTACCAAGTAAATGTTATGGGCGCATTAGGCTTTTTAGACGTTTCAAACGAATACAAGAACATCTATGAAGCATTTGATGATGATTTGATTGCAGGTGTTGGAACATACTTCAATCAAAGTGGTGCAGAATACACGGTCGAAATCTATGTCAATGATGTTTTAAGACACACACAAAGCGGTATTTCCCCATATTATGGATTCCATACCATCCAACTGGACACATTTGTTCCGGTTAAAAAAGGAGATATCTTTACTGTTAAAATCAAATCAAACAATGGTCCAGTGCATGTCCAATCAAGATTACATTATCCTGCAAACACATCATTCTACTTACAAGATGGTGAATGGAAAGATGCATCTTTGGAAAGTCAGGTCTGCGTTATAAAGGCATATACTGTTGCTGATGATTCCATAATCATTGACAATAAGGACATTTCTGTTGACTATAATGGTGGCAAATACTTCTCCGTTAAAGTTGTAACAGCTGACGGCCATGCTGTCGGTGCAGGCGCAGTTGTTAACATTACAATCAATGGAAAAACAACTAAAGCAATAACTGATGCTAATGGCATTGCTAAAGTTAAAATAAACAATGTTCCGGGAACTTAT
>ONUN01000116.1 GCA_900320955.1 uncultured Methanobrevibacter sp.
ACTCATCTACATTTTTTCAGGTGCAGTTACACCTAAAATATCTAAAGCATTTTTAATAGTTGTTTTAGCCCTATCAACTAAAATAAGTCTTGTATCTTCTAAATCTGAACCAATTACTTGCTCAGTCTTATAGAATTTATTAAATGAACCGGCTAAATCCTGTGAGTATTGAGTAATATTGTGAACTCTTTTTTTGTTGGCACAATCTTCAACAACTTGTGGGAATTTAGCGATTTGTCTGACAAGGTCCTGTTCTGCTTCATTAGGAGTCCAGTTCTCATCAACACTTAAAGAAGATACATCTTTACCTGATTTTGCAAGCAATTTGCATGCTCTTGCATGTGCGTATTGAATGGATGCACAACCTCTCTCAAAGCTTAAAGCTTCATCCCATTTAAAGGTCAAGTGTTTTTCAGGAGACAATTTGGCAATGAAGAATCTGACAGCACCGACACCTATTTCTTCAGCCATTGGAGCGATTTCATCTTCGGACAGGTCAGGGTTTCTTGACTTGATTTCATCATGTGCCCTAAGTACTGCCTCATCGATTAATTCATCAACAGATACAAATTTACCTTTCCTTGTAGACATTGAACCTTCAGGAAGTGTAATGAATTCATAAAATATAACTTCAGGAGGAGTTTGTCTGAATATCTCTTCAAATATTATTTTGATTTGTTCAGCAGCCAATTTATGGTCTGAACCTAAAATATCAAGTACAGTGTCACCTAAAGTAGCTTTATATTTGTGATAAGCCAAATCTCTTGTAGAGTAAAGTGAAGTGCCGTTTGATCTTCTTAAAACGAACTCTTTTTCAATATTGAAATCAGTTAAATCAATGTATAAAACATCGTTTTCTCTTGTAAATCCTTCTTTTTGAATATATTCAACCAAATCATCAACTTCACCGTTTCTTACGAATTGGCCTTCCCAAACAAAGTCGTCATGGACAATATTCATTCTTAAAAGGGATTCTTTCATTCCGGAAATACATTTTGAAACAACATCTTCAAAGACCTTATTTAATTCCTCATCTTCGCCTTGCTCGTATTTTTGGATTAATTCATCGACTTTAGCATTTAAAGCTTCATCCTCTTCAACAGCCTTATTGGCATCGAAATATAATTTTCCTATTTTGTGGTCAATTTTTTCTCCTTCATAATCTTCAATCTTAAGACCACATTCTGTAATGCCGCAAACGATTATTGCAATTTGTCTTCCCATATCATTTACATAGTATTGGGTTACTACATCTCTTCCGGCTAATTTTAATAATCTTGCAAGGGAATCTCCAAAAATGGAATTTCTGATATGTCCTATATGTAACGGTCCATTAGGATTTGCAGAAGTGTGTTCCAATACAATCTTTTCACCATATTCTGGAAGCTGACCATAGTTTTCGTCGACTTTTTCCAATAATAACTTTGAAAATTTGGAATAGTCAATGAAAAAATTAACGTAAGGTCCGAAATTTTGAACTTTTGTGAAAATTTCCGGAACTTCAATTTTTTCAACCAAATCTGCAGCAACTTCAGGAGGTGAAGTTCTCAATTTTTTAGTAAGTGCAAAGGCAATAGTACTTGCCAAATCTCCCAAATTAGGATTAGGAGGAAATTCCAATTTAAAATTTCTATCAATTTCTACATCATATTGATCTAGCGCTTTATTAATTGCATCAATAGCTTGTTTTTCGATCTCAAAATACATTAACTCACCTTATAATAATCATAAACCCCTTAACCAAAGGGAAAGATAACCAATTTTAGGAATTACGACTAAATTATCACCAATTGTTAAAACCTTTGATTGGATTTGGTCTGGCGATACATAATACGGATCGGGAGCGTTATTGTTATCCCCCTTAATCAGATACTTCGTAGTTCCATTAACATTTACAATATCAATAACTCTATGAATTACCGGTTGATTATACCATTTTGCATCATAAACGACAACATCGCCTTTCTGAATATCATTAACATTAAACTCTTGTATACCGAGGAAATTTGATTTTTCAATCATAACAATATCTCCCCTGTAAAATGAAGGTTCCATACTTCCTGAAACCACCACATTTAAATGTTGCGCAGCAATTAAAACAATTATCAATATTACTGCATATGATGCAATCTCTTTTAAATCTGCCACATTAACACCTTTTAATTTTATTTGAATGCAACTCTTAATGCATTGTCAATTGCTTGAGAAGTTTTTTCTATATCCTCCATACTGTGAGCGCTTGAAATAAAATTACATTCAAATTGGCTAGGAGGTATGAAAACACCTTCTTTTAATAATTCTCTGAAGTATACTAAAAACCTGTCACTGTCTGAGGCTTTAGCATCCTCATAGTTATAAACATCATTTTCATTGAAATAAATCTGAAACATTGAAGCCAAACCAACCGGTTGAATATTTAAATCCCTGTCTTCAACAGTTGCTCTGATTTCACTTCTGAGGAAGTTTCCTTTGCTTTCCAAATCCTTATAAAACTTGTCATCTAACTGGGACATTGTAGAAAGTCCTGCCTGAACAGAAATCGGATTTCCGGAAAATGTTCCTGCCTGATAAACAGGTCCTTGAGGTGCAATCAATTCCATTATTTCTCTTTTACCGCAGAATGCACCCATTGGAAGGCCTCCACCAACAATCTTACCAAGAGTTGTTAAATCAGGAGTAACTCCATAATATTGTTGAGCTCCACCTTTTGAAGCTCTAAAACCAGTGATTACTTCATCAAATATCAAAACAATTCCATTTTCTTCAGTTATTTTTCTTATAAACTCCAAAAATCCAGGTTTTGGTTCTATACATCCGACATTGCCCATTACAACTTCCATTATAATACAGGCAATATTTTCTCCTTCTTTTTCAATCAAATCAGTTAAAGCTTCTTCATCATTGAATGGAACAGACAAAGTATTTTTAGTAGTATCTGCAGGTATTCCTGGAGAGTCAGGCAATGTTGCAGCACCAGACCCACCTTTAACTAAAACGTAATCATGTGCTCCGTGATATGCTCCTTCAAACTTAACTATTTTATCCCTTTTGGTAAAACCTCTTGCAAGCCTTATCGCACTCATTGTTGCTTCAGTTCCACTGTTACAAAATCTTACCATTTCAGCAGACGGAATTCTGGAAACAACCTCTTTTGCAAGTTTAATTTCATTTTCAGTCGGTGTACCATAGGCACTTCCGACAGTTAATTGATTTGAAACTTCCCTTACGACTTTCGGATTTGCATGTCCTAAAATCAAAGGGCCATATGCCAAACAATAATCAATATAGGTTTTTTCATCTACATCAGTTATTTTACATCCGCCAGCGCTTTTAACAAAAAATGGATATGGTTTAAAAGCACGTACAGGAGAATTTACTCCTCCAGGAAAATAATTTTTAGATTCATTGAATAATTCTTCAGAATACATTTTATCACACTACAAATGTTGAATTAAGGAATTTACACATGCTACAGCAATAGGAGTACCACCTTTAGGGCCTTCAACTACAATATTTGGAATATTTGAATTTTTTAAAGCTTCTTTAGAATCAGCAGCTCCCACAAAACCTACAGGAACTCCAACAATAGCTTTAAGATTCATTTCGCCTTTTTGATATAAATCCATAGCTTCAAAAACAGCGGTTGGGGCATTACCAGAAACAACAATACCTTCAAAATCATTGGCCGCCGCATATCTCATAGCCGCTGCAGCCCTTGTGATTTGATTTTCCTTTGCAATTTTTATTACTTCCTCATTTCTGATATAACACTCAACTTCCCCATCATATCTTGTAATACCATATTTGACCATGTTGATATCGGTTAAAATGGTTTCTTTATTTCTAAGGGAATCCATAGCTGCATCTACAAAATCAGGACTAATCTTTACCAACTTTGCATATTCAGGATCAGCTGTGGAGTGAACAATCCTCTCAACAATGTCTCTTTCAGCAGGATTTAAATCTTTGACATCATCTCCAATAAGGCCACGGATAATTTCCCTACTTTTTGTAGCGATATCCATACCTTGCTTAGTTGATGCACCCATGAACATTTTGTCTGTCATAAGATAATTTTTAAATTATATATGTCTTAAATATTTTGTTTTTAAAAAAAATGACATGCATTTTTAAATGCTATTAAAAAACAATGCTAAAAATTTAAATGCTTTTGGAGGTGCGAATATTATTTTAAATTTTAAAAACAAGTCCTTGAAAAAACAGTCAATATCTATATTGCAGGAAAATCCTGCAACATGACCATTAGATATTGAAAACTTTAATTTAACTTATAAGTTGGAATCAAAAATCCAAAAAGGATTTTTAAACTCTAGTAATACTATAATCTAAATCATATTTAAATTTAATGACGAAATTTATAGAATGCAGGGAGTGTCTTAATAAGTACAACTGAACCAAAAATAACTCGGTGAGGATATTGAAAAACAAATCCCTATAAAATAGAAGATCCCTACAATCTAAAGGAGAATCATGGCAAGCTTCACATCAGTTTACAAAAACCAATGTGAATACAAAAGTCAAGCACCACAAACAAATGAGGTACAAGAACATTGCAATTCAATACTTAGAAAGTACACTCACAATGACTCCCCCTATGGAATATATAAAAGTTGCCAGTAGACTTTTCATCAAAGGAAAACCTCCAAATCCAAGTCACGGCAACACAAAGAGTTACAGTTTACACATAATTATAAAAATAAATCCATATAAACCTTTATTTTTTAAAAATACACTGCAATAATGCTTTAACAATGTAAAATTGCCTTGAAAATTTGGAAATTATATGCAGAAAAAAGAGAAAACCAAGTGATGTAGGTAATGATTAAAAGCAAAACATGATGAATTATTTAACTAGTTTAATATGCAACATATGATAATATCAACCATATTAAACATTAACAGTGAGCATTGTAACTTTTGATGTCAATTGAAAATTGGGATATATATCGAGAAGTGAAATTATCTTGAAAATTGAAAATAGAAATCGTTAAACCCGCAAAATAAAGACCAGGTGTCAATGTTGATTCCATGGTTTTCGGATTGACATGCTTTAAATCCACACCGCCGATAGTCACCTTAGCCAGATTATCATTAAATCCTATAATTTTAAATGAAAATCGTTTCAGGTTTTCAACCAGTCTGTTTTTGCTTTTCTTGTTGATTCTGGATAATTGAGCTTCACCATCCAAATCAATTTCACCCAAAAAGAAGTCGATGAAACTGTTTGTCAAAAACAATTTCAGATAATTCTTAAGCATTGTTTTTCCCTTGGACTGGAAATCTGATGTGAATCTGTCAAAAAGCTCTTCTCGAGCATATTCTGGGCATGAATCAATAGCTATCTCCAAATCCACTTCCGGATCATTTTCCAACAGGTTATAACTTATACCTTCAGATATCTCATTGCTTAAGTTTATAATTCCAGGACCGGTCAAACCGACATGTGAAAAGAGGACATTTCCCCTTACCCTGCTTTTCTTATAACTTATAACAACATCATTTAGAGTTACGCCGGCAATGTCTGACAAATCCTTTTCAGTAATTAATGGTGAAAGTCCATATTTGATGTCTGTCAATGGCTGTGAAGTCAGGGAGTAATTTTTTATATTGCAGCCGGTCTGAGGATAGGTTACACCGCCAGTAGAGATTATAATCTTATCTGCTTTTATCTTATCATTAATAATAAAGTCTTCAGTTATGGTTTTTACTTCAAAGTTATAACTTATAACTACATTATCCAACTTTTTAATGAGGCCATCCAGGACATCGATTGACTTTTCGCTTTTTGGAAAAACACGGTTGTTATCCTCCTGGATAAACTCAAAATCAAAAAGTGAAAACAAATCTTCATTTGTAAATGTATAAAAAGAGTGTTTTAGGAAATTTTTATTGTTAAAAGAATTCAACAGCTGTTTTATTGGCTTGTTGTTGGTGATATTGCATCTTCCACCTCCGGTCAGCAGGAGCTTGCGGCCCAAGGACGGATTCTTTTCAAGCAATATTACGCTGGAGGAATTCTGACTGGCCGCAATTGCAGCCATCATTCCGGCAGGCCCTCCGCCAATAACAGCTATATCATATTCTTTCATTTTAATCAAAAAAAGAAAATTTAAGGGGTTAATCTGTGTCTGTCTCTTGGGAAGAGTACACATTCACGGATGTTTTCAGAGCCGG
>ONUN01000124.1 GCA_900320955.1 uncultured Methanobrevibacter sp.
ACCGTAAGCCAATCTTGAAGAAATTCCAAGACGAGCCAACATTTCATCATTATTCATAATATACTGAACTCCTTCCATTGATATTAATATATATCATTTTACCTTTTATATTAATTTTATGAAAATTTAACAATTTCAAATAAGTTAATTGCAAAAATTGTGAACAAAATTTTAACTAATAAAAAGAGAAGTAGATGCTGTTGCACCTACCGAATATATTAATGAACTCCAGCCTGAATTGCAGACATTATAAAACCGGAAAAATCTATCATTAAATGAACAATATATGATACAAATACGTTTTTTGTTTTCATATAAGCATATAAATTAAATATAGAACCTAGCCCTTGAATTAATAGTATTTGAAAAATTCTTCCGGAATATGCAGTGTAATGAGCCATTCCAAAAACAAACAATGAACCAACAATACCGATAAATAGACTAATGTCACGATTTCCAGTTGATTTATAGATTGCATACATTATAAGCAATAGCATGAATATTTTTAAGAACTCCTCACCCATAAGCTGTAGAAAGATTGTTACAATAAATGTAGGGCTTAGTTGTTCGGCTATTGGAAGAATTCCATTACCAGCAAGAGGATAATGCATTAATGCTAAAATTGGAGTAGCTATTAGCATAACATATAAAATATAGCCAAGAAAAGACAATATGATTGTTTTAATGTCTTTTAACCTTATCCTTTTAAAGAACAATCCATAATTTCTTTTACAGATGTACAATGCAGGAATTATTGTTATCAAAAATATCATTACAGATTTGAGTGCATGATGTGAATTAAGCAAAGAAATTGTAATTATAACCAAAATAACGGATATTAATACAATCGCCCAATCAGCTGTGGATAGCTTCGGCACATCATTGTAGAAAGGAAAATCAATCCCATCATCTAAAAATTTAAATTTGTCTTTTAAAGAGAACATGATAATTCACTCCCATAAATAAAAAAATAGATGAATAATTCATCTATCGAACTTTAACTGTTGTTTTAATATTGTCTTTAAAGTAACTCACCTTAACTATGTATGTTTTACCCTTTTTAAGCTTTTTAATAACATTTTTATTCAATGCTTTTTGTGCAATGCCTTTTGCATTGGTTTTTACTTTATATGTCTTGCCGTTGAATTTGAATGTTATTATTTTGCCTTTGACCAATTTGCCATTTATTTTAAGTGTTGCTTTTAATGTGAATTTTTTAGCAGTCTTTTTAACAGTGACTTTGCTTGCCTTAATCACATGTTTTACAGTGACTGTGTTCTTGTAGGTTTTGCCATTGTATGTAGTTGTCATGGAATAAGTTTTTGGAAGATGTGTTATCTTTATTTTAGCAATTCCATTATTGTCAGTCCTGACTGTGGTTGATTGACCATTAATTTTGAATTTAACACTGGCACCCACGACAATATGACCGTCAGCTGTTGTAACTTTGACTGAAAAGTATTTGCCACCACCATAGTCGACTGTAATGTTTTTGTTGCCAGCGATAGCTGTGTCATCTTTTAAGGTATATGCTTTAATACAGGCAACCTGTCCATATTCCTGATACAAATCTTTCCAGGATCCATCATCAATATTAGTTAATGAAACGCTCTCCTCATAGTGCATCCTTACTGGAATAGATACACCCAATGCCAAGGATGTTACATAAATACTAAATTTATCACCTTTTTTAATTGGAATGTACTTGTTCAATTTAATGGTGTGGTATCCCCGATAAGGTGAAACGCCTTTTTGAGTATAGACCACAGCACCATTCACTGCAACTTTAATTGTATAATCCATGCCGCTCTGATTAAAGTAGGTTCCAACAGCAGCTATCAAATCATCTTCGACACTGACAAAGTTATTCACATTTGTTATAGGAGTGCCGTATAATTCACTGGTTTCATCATACATCATAAATTCCCAAATACCTGTAAAATCATATTGATAATTCTTATTGTATGGCAAAGTATTTTCAAACACATATGCGACCGCCTGATCTGTTAGTTTGTCATCGGCGCATAATGTTCCATCATAATATGAAATGAACATGTATCCTCCATCACCACATTGGGCTCCCCAACTGTTTTTGATAATCCATGCCCCATCACCTTCAGGTGTGGTGGCGAAGTTTTCTTTTGAATAATTATCATCCCATCCAACAATAGCAACTGCATGATTTGGAGCACCATTCAAATTATAAAAAGCACCCGAAGTATCGTTATAACCTTCTGGACTTTGATCAGCACCAAAAAGTACAGCCAATGCACCATATTTAAGAATAGCTTTTTTAAGAGCAGGATTTCCTGGAATTGATACGTTTCCACAATCAATTAAAACAAAATCCTGAAGGTGTATTGTTTGATTTGTGTGGATTGATGGAGATAATTTTCCAACTTCATCATATATGTCATAAACCTGCGGAAATGCTCCAATCCAAGATAAAAGATAACCTGCCGCAATCATTTCATTCGCACTTTCGACATTCCCAGATCCATATCTGCTGAAAATAAGCATGGAATCCTGCATATTATTTTCTGAAATATCATATGGTATTCCAGTATTTTTCAATAAAGCAGATTCAAATGCTGCTATTCCACCAAATGCCCAACAAGAACCCATACTTCCTTGATCCCTAACTGGTGTAAGCCATCCGATTTCCCTCAAATCAAATCTGGTAGGAAGAATACTAAGGTCAATGCTGTTTGTGGTTAAATTTAATTTCATTCCCTCACCAAGAATCACACTTGGATAATATGTGTTATTCAAATCATCTTTAGAAATTGTATCGTTTCCATATATTCGACCTATTGTTGAATCAAAATCATCAAAATAAGTATAAACAGGATTATTGTTGTTGTTAAAGGTTATATTGTCCAGATGATATTCGGCATCATAAATTAATATTGCGCTGGCCATTGAAGCGCTATTATTATTGAATTCTGAATCCGTAAGATTTAAAAGGCCGTAATCAAAATATAGTGCGCCTCCGGATGTTTGATAATCAGGCTGTGACACCACTTTATTTGAATTGAATTTACAATTGGTTATTTCTGCAATTACATCTGAAAGATATGCTGCCCCTCCGGCATAAACTGCAAAACAGTCGGTGAAGCTTGAATCTTTAAGGGTTGAATTACCGGTTAGCTGAACAAAAGCCCCGCCAAAACCTGAGGAAATATTATTGAAAGTTGAATTTCGAATAGTTATTTCAATTGGTTCTGTAATTGGTTCGGTACCCTCTCCTTCGACATCGACAAATACTGCCCCCGCATTTTTAGTTGAAGTAGTATTTGCAAATAAACAATTTTCAATAATTGCCTGTTTAGGTGCCCGAATTCCTACAGCACCAACAGATTCATTTGCTTTTAAATTATAAAATTTAGTATTATTGATGGTCACATAGCATACCTGAGCAAATACTGCCGGAGAATATTTTGAAAAAACATTATCGAAAATACAATTATCAATAGATAATACAGTGATATCCATCTCGTTAGTAGAAATTGAGCCCCAATGACTGAAATATTTTGATGTAAAATTACTGTATTCAACATTTAAAGTACCGGTTTCCAAATAAAGTGCACTGCCCCTATCTGAATAACCATCAATAAAGTTACAATTAGAAATATTAACAATGGCATTTTCCACAATAGTCATTGCTCCTCCAAAGAGTTTTGCAGTATTGTTAATGAATGTAACATTATTTAAAGTTAATGACCCTTTTTCAGCAATTATTGCACCACCATACCCATCAGAATAGCCATTAACAAACTTAAGATTGTTTATTGTGATATTTTTTCCTAAAACGACGAACATTGACACCTGACCATTTCCATCAAGTATGTGGTTATTTCCATTTATTACAAAATTATCTTTAACAATACCAATTGGCTTTCTAATATCAGCATTATTGAATTTATAGTCCTTTTCTATTTCCAATACTTCCCCAGATGCAGAAATATCCTTAGCTAAATCTGTAAACGTATTGTTAGTTTCACTTTCACCATATTTGTTATATTCTGTACTTTGCAAGACTGCTGGCTCATCATTAAGAGCAGCATCCCCCATTTCTATTGGATTATCTGTACTTATTGTTTCATTGTTAATTTCTTCTGTTGCTGAGACCGCACCTATTGAAACTATCAAAAAAAGCAATAAAAAGCCTATTGCCGTGAATTTCATAGATTACCCCCACTTAATCAAAATTTAACCCATGAATAAAAAAAAATATGAATATTATTTTTACATGTTAACGAATATTGAATATTTTTTAAACAACAGGTTAAAAAAAAGTTTATTCCCATACATATATAAAAATATCGATTTAATCC
>ONUN01000125.1 GCA_900320955.1 uncultured Methanobrevibacter sp.
TACTAATAAATGATTAGAACTGATTCATATGGTAGAAATTTTTGATGAACTTGGTTATAAAAAACAAACATGTAAAACTTGCGGACAGGAGTTTTACTCTCAGGTCGATAGAGACACCTGTGGGGATGCTCCATGTGATGAGTATGAATTTATTGCAAATCCTGCTACCGATAAACCATACAACTTATATGAAATCCAAAAAGTTTTTAGAGAATTTTTAGAAAGCGAAGGACACACACATGTCCACAGATATCCAGTACTTGCAAAAAGATGGAGGGATGACGTATTTTTAGTTGGAGCATCAATCTTCTGTTTCCAGCCATGGATTACTTCAGGTCTTGTTAAACCACCTGCAAATCCAATCGAAATGGCTCAACCTTCAATCAGGCTTAATGATGTCGATAATGTCGGAAGAACCGGTCGTCACATGACCTGCTTTACAATGGGAACCCACACAGTAATCAACAAGGAAGATGATTTCATTTACTGGGAAGACCGTACAATTGAATTGTGCCACAAATTCTTTGAACACATTGGCATCAACACCGAAGAGATTACTTTCATCAAATCATGGTGGAGCGGTGGAGGTAATGAAGGCCCTTGCTATGAAGTCTGCTGCAGAGGAGTGGAACTTGCAACATTGGTATTCATACAATACGAAACCCTGGAAAACGGGGACAAAAAGGAAATTCCAATTAAGGTTGTAGATACCGGTTACGGCCTTGAACGTATTGCATGGATTTCACAGGGAACTCCAACAGCATATGATGCCTGTTTTGCACCTGTCGTTGATAAATTGAAAGAATTGACTGGTGTTGAAATCAATGAGGATATCCAGGGAAGAAACGCCCAGATTGCAGGAATGATGGATATCGAAGATATTGGAGACTTGAAAGAACTCAGACAACAGGTTGCAGATAGCCTAAACCTATCACTTGAAGATTATTTAAAAGCTGCCGAACCGATGGAAGCAATCTATATCATTGCAGACCACACAAGATGTTTGGCTTTCATGATTGCTGATGGAATCATTCCATCCAATGTTAAAGAAGGTTACCTTGCACGTTTGGTGTTGAGAAGAACAATCAGATTCATGAAGGATTTGAACATGAAGGAATCATTGGCCGATGTAATGGCTATTCAGCTGGATTTCCTATCTAAATTTTATCCTGAAATTCGTGATTCAGAAGAACATATCATGAATATCATCACCTTGGAAGAAGAGCGTTATGCCGCAACAGTCAAAAAAGGAAAAAGCATTGTTAAAAGATCCATTAAAAGACTTAAAAAAGAAGGCAAATCAGAAATGCCTCTTGACATGTTGATAGATTTATATGATGCACATGGAATACCTCCTGAAACTGTTGTTGAAATGGCAGGTGACAATTTCACTGTCAATGTTCCTGATAACTTCTTTACACAGGTTGCAGGAGCTCACGAAAAGGACACTTCCAATAAAAAATCCACATTTGAATTAGACTTCCCTGAAACCGATTTATTGTTCTATAAAGATTTCTACCAAAAAGAATTTGAAGCAGAAGTTTTGGGCGTAGTTGAAAAAGATGGAGACAAATGCTTAATCTTTGATAAAACAGTATTCTACCCTGAAGGAGGAGGTCAACCTTCAGATATTGGTACTGTTTCCATTGGTGGAAATGACATTAACATGAAACATGCTGAAAAGATAGATAATGTTGTGTTACATCATGTAGAAGAAGACATTTCCGATGATGTTGTTGGCAAAAAAGTCACAGGCAAACTTGACTGGACAAGAAGAATAACCCTTGCACGCCACCACACAGGAACTCACCTGGTCATTGCAGCTGCAAGAAAAGTATTGGGTCAGCACATTTGGCAGGCAGGATCTCAAAATGGATTGACAAGAGCACGTATTGACCTGTCACACTACAAACGTATCACACAGGAAGAGCTGAATGAAATTGAAAAGCTTGCCAACGAATATGTGATGGACAACATTGACCTTGACATCCAGTTCCATACCCGTGATGAGGCACAGGAGCTTTACGGCTTTGTGCTTTACCAAGGAGGTATCGTTCCGGGCAAAATGATTCGTGTTGTAAAAGTTCCGGGCGTTGACGTACAGGCCTGTGCAGGTACACATGTCTTGAGAACAGGTGTTGTCGGACCAATCAAAATCAACAAAACCGAAAGGGTTCAGGATGGTGTTGAAAGGATTGATTTCTCAGCAGGTCTTGCTGCAATCGATTCAATGCAACATGATAATGAATTGGAAAAATGAAATTGACCGCTTGAAATCAGAAATTGCATCACTTAAAATGAATTCCTTGGCTGATGAATTTGTTGAAATCAACGGTTTGAAGGTAATTTCCGAGAAAATGGAAACAGACATCAAGGAACTTCAAAAAATAGCTACTGACTTTACCGACAATGGAAAAGCCGATGTAGTTATTATGGGAAACAGCGACGGTAAAATCGTGGGTGCAGCTTCACAAAATGCAATTGACAATGGAGTTAAGATTAATGAAATTATCAAAACTGCAGCAGGCGTTTTAGGTGGAGGCGGCGGTGGCCGTTTAACACTTGCGCAGGGTGCAGGTAAAAATGCAGATAAAATGGATGAAGCTATCCAAACTGCTGTTGATTTAATTAAAGGATAATTTATATCCTTTTTTCTTTTTTTACAAAACTTTTATAAATATAAAACTTAAAAATTATACTTGCTGTTATATTTAAAAACTAGTATTGAAGGGATTGCTATTTTTTTCAGCGTGTACTAAAATTTAGAGAGTTGTTTAAATGAATTATGATTTAATTATTGCCAGATATGGTGAAATAGGGCTTAAAAGTCCTAAAATAAGGTCACGTTTTGAAAGAAAGCTAGTTAAAAATATTAAGGCTACTTTTGATTGTGATGTGGATAGAAATCAAGGAAGAATATACATTCATCCTGAAAATTTTGAAGATGGCGTGGAAAAGTTAAAACGAGTTTTTGGTGTCGTATCTTACTCTCCTGCAACTTCAACACATACAAGTTATGAGGACATTGACAAGACATTAACTGAGTATGTTCGAGAGTTGATTGGGGAAGGTCTGATAGATGAAAACACTAAATTTGCAATTAAATGCCGTCGTGTAGGAAAACATGATTTTACTTCACAGGAAATGGCTGCTCACTGTGGCGGGGTTGTAAGAAGTGTTGTTTTGGCACCTGTTGACTTGACAAATCCTGATTTGACAATCTTTGTTGAAGTAAGGGAAGATGATACTTATATTTTCCATGAAAAAATCAAAGGTCCCGGCGGACTTCCGTTAGGAACCCAGGGAAAAGTAGTAGTATTGCTGTCAAGCGGTATAGACTCTCCAGTTGCAGCATATCTGATGATGAAAAGAGGTTGTGAAGTTGTAGCTTTGCACTGTAATAATGATCCGTTTTCAGGTCCTAAAGTTACTGAAAACTTTAATTTATTGGTCGACCAGCTAAACATTTATGCCAAAGGAACTCCTATTAAAAGGAGAGTTATCGATTATGGGGAATATTTGAGTGTTGCTAAACAGAAGGCTCCCGAAAAAATGACCTGTGTTTTATGCAAGTCAGGAATGTATAGGATAGCTGAAAAACTGGCTTTAAAATTGGGAGCAGATGCCATTGTGGATGGAAGCAGTGTAGGTCAGGTTGCTTCACAGACTTTATCAAACATATTGGCAACCAGATATGGTGTGGATATGCCTATCTTATCTCCGTTAATTGGTTTGGATAAAGAGGAGATTACAGAAATTGCTAAAAAGATTGGAACATTTGAAATATCCAAAATTGATGATGGCGGATGTAGTGCAGTTCCAAAATATCCTGAGACTCGTGCTGATTTGCAAAGAGTTAAAAAAGCATGTGAGGATATGAATCAGGATGTTGAAATCGAAAAGGCTTTTGATAACATTAGAAGACTCGATTGAGTTTTCACATTTTCTTTTTTTTTTTAAGCCGAATTATTTTGGCTTGGGCTTTGTTGACAGGTCCATGATTATATCTGCGATTTAATCTATTTTACCACTTAAAATTATTTTTTTAAGTTGATTGCTATTTTATTGCGTAAATGCAATGGCTTATTAGGTCATGGATGAAGCGTGTATTACTTTTCAAATGAAATATTTTAA
Organism: uncultured Methanobrevibacter sp.; assembly: GCA_900320955.1. GTDB lineage: Archaea > Methanobacteriota > Methanobacteria > Methanobacteriales > Methanobacteriaceae > Methanocatella. The sequence goes on from ONUN01000125.1 coordinate 4,135, forward strand.
AAACTTTGTTGATTTTAAAAATAGTTTCGATTTTGCTTCAACATCAAATAATTCCGCCAGCACTACAAAACAAAAAAAAAGAAAAATGTTATAAAATATCTTCATAAACGTCCTTTTTACGGTTTTGGAAGAATTTTATAACAGCAGGCACAATCAGTATTACATAACATGGGAACATGAAAAAATTCAGGAAGTTGCCCATTAGCGGATCAAAGGAAGCTTTAATCAACGGATATAACACATACATCAAAATCATGTAACCTATATAAGCGCCGGCAATTCTTAAAAATTTACAATCAAGAGGTCCATCACTAGTAAACTTAATGAATCTTCTCTCAATTATCCATGGAACTAATATTCCAATGGTAAATCCGACATCTTTATATGCATCAATAGCCATTTTTGCAGGATCAACTATTAATTTACCTGCACTGTCGTAATCCATAGGATAAGATTTGAATGTTGCATAAACTAAAAGCAAAACAGATAATAAAATGCCCGCACCTACAATAATCAAATCAAAATTAGGATTTTCCTCCAATTTATCAAATAATTTCCCAACAATAAATAATATTATTAAAGAAATTATAAATGCACCTATAACATCGGTTAAATAATGCACACCAAAGTAACAACGAGTAAATGCCATCAATACAAGACAGAAAATGAAAAAGAATTGCAATCCTTTTGTAATGTTTCCTCTAATGATAGGTCCTATAAATAATATTGTTCCGGATGTAATATGTCCACTTGGGAAAGAATATCCCGTAGCTGTTTCTAAAGCCTTTTCATATGGATGAACATTTGGATCAGCCACCCATGGACGATAAACACAAGCCGTAAGTTTTGTAAAACTATTGGCTAAACGAGAAAATGATAGTGACACTAACAAGTATTCTCCTAATTTTTTATCATAGCTCCAGTAAATCATGGCAATTAAAAACAACATTATAGGTAAGTTTCCAAAGTCGGTACAATTCATAAAGAATGTATTTAAGGAACCTCCTACTGATTCACGTATTCCCTGAAGGAATAACAAAAACATAGTAGTAAAAATTTTTATCACCAAATAGATATTCCTTATTCATTTTATAAATAATTTTTAAAAATTTTTTGCAAATTCCAATTTTGACTCTTTAAAATTAATATGGGATTTGTTTTTCACTAAATTCATTTTTAAAAATAACCTTGTTAACATAATAATATAAATACTATACATCATAAAAATAATAAATGTCTAGTAAATAATCAATTTACTAATCGAGGTTATTAATATGAAAACTACTGTTAGTGTAATTAAAGCTGATATTGGAAGTGTGTCCGGACACTGTGTCGCACACCCTGAATATCTGTGACGGCGTCTTAAATGATGCTTTAGATACTGGTATCTTAAAAGATTACTATATCTCCCGTTGTGGAGACGACATCGACTTAATTATGACCCACGACAAAGGGGAAGAAAACGAAGAAGTTCACGAAACTGCATACACTGCATTCATGAAAGCTACTGAAAGAGCACGTGAATTAAAATTATACGGTGCAGGTCAAGACTTATTATCCGATACTTTCTCTGGAAACATCAAAGGTATGGGTCCTGGTGTAGCAGAAATGGAATTCGAAGAAAGACCATCAGATCCTGTTTTAGTATTCTGCTGTGACAAAACTGAACCTGGTGCATTCAACTTACCAGTATTCAGAATGTTTGCAGACCCATTCAACACTGCAGGTCTTGTAATCGACCCATCATTACACGATGGATTCAAATTTGAAGTATTTGATGTAATCGAACACAGAAAAGTTATCTTAAACTGTCCTGAAGAAATGTACGACTTGCTTGCATTAATCGGTTCCACCGGAAGATACGTAATTAAAAGAGTATGGAAGAAAAACGGTGAAATCGCATCTGCAGTAAGTACTGAAAGATTAAACTTAATGGCTGGAGAATACGTCGGTAAAGACGACCCAGTATGTATTGTAAGAGCACAATCTGGTTTCCCTGCTAACGGTGAATGTGTTGATCCATTTGCATTCCCACACATGGTAAGTGGATGGATGAGAGGATCCCACAACGGTCCAATGATGCCTGTTGGTGAAGCTGAAGCAAACCCAATCAGATTCGACGGACCACCTAGAGTAGTAGGATTAGGTTTCCAAGTAGCTAACGGTGAGTTAATCGGTCCTGTAGACTTATTCGATGACCCTGCATTTGACCCTACTCGTGAACAAGCTGCTAAAATCGCAACTTACATCAGAAGACACGGTCCATTTGAACCTCACAGATTACCTGCTGAAGAAATGGAATACACTTCACTTCCTGGTGTAATGAAAAAATTAGAATCCAGATTTGAAGATATGGAATAAGTTTAAAGAGATTTTCAATCTCTTCTTTTTTTTACTTTTTTTTTAGTTTTTGTGAGCAGTTATTATTGTAAAACTGCTTGAATTGATGGTTATTATGCAGTCATCAACATGGACGTAGTAATTTTTGCCTTCTTTTTTGACAACTGAATTTTCTTGTTTTAATTTTGAAATGCAGTAGCTCACAGGCTCTTCACTAATTCCCAAATTTTTCTGAATCCTTCCAACGCCCATTTCTGTTGTGTGTATTCTATCAATATTTTTGATTAAAACTTCCTTGTGCATTTTGATACCTCTTTTTAGCATCTTAATTGTGGCAATGACTACTTATTTATATGTAATTCATCTATTAATTATTATGTCATTCTTAAAATTCATTCTTAAAAATCCATTCAGGAGAAAAAATAGTGCAATTCTGGCGATTGTAGGAATTGCAATAGGCATTATTGTCATTGTTGCTCTTGGTGGAATCACTGAAGGTTTGATAAATAACTTTGAAGATACTATTCATGCGGGAGGTGCTGATTTCACGGTTTCAGGTAAGGAAACAGGGGATTCCGCTTATGGAACAAATACTATCAGTTCCAATTGGACAGAAAAAATAGCCAATGTCAGCGGTGTTGATGAGGCATTTCCAATCTATGTTGTGCTTACGTCTGTCGGAGACGATCGTATGAATACTCTGATTGGTATAGATCCGAACGGTACGGCTCTTGCAGACATTTCCATGAAGGAAGGTCGGATTTTTGAAGATAATTCTTCTGAAGCCATTTTGGGCGAAATCTATGCCGAAGACAATAACTATTCTGTAGGCGACACTATCGAAATCGACAGGGAGGACTTTGAAGTCGTAGGAATCTATCAAACCGGAGACCAGAATATGGCCGGTGGTGTTTTTACCTCAATTTCCAAGGTCGGAGACCTTATGGATGATGAGGATTCAATTTCAAACATTTATGTCAAGGTAAATAAGGGGGAAGACCCTCAGACTGTAGCGGATAGAATCGATTCGCAATATGGTGATAATATCACTACAGTCACATCAGTTATGGAAATGACTCAGATGGCGGACATGCTCAACATGCTTCAGGCATCAACATGGGCGATTTCACTTCTGGCCATAGTTGTTGGCGGATTGGGCATCATCAATACAATGCTGATGTCAGTATTTGAGAGGACACGTGAAATTGGTGTTTTAAAGGCTGTCGGATGGTCCAATAGAAAAATCCTGACTATGATTGTAGGCGAGTCATTAGTAATCACTATTGTCTCAGCCATTATCGGTTCTTTGATTGGTTTTGCAGCATGCACTATTTTGGGTCCTCAAATGGGTATTGAACCGTTATTCACTCCTAAGATATTCATCCAGGCATTTGCAATAGCTATCGTTGTTGGTATAATTGGTGGAATTTATCCTGCCCTAAAAGCGGTCAGGCTTCCTCCGACAGAGGCATTGAGGTATGAGTGAGGTGAGAACATGAATGTTGTTGATATGAAAAAAGTATATAAAAGCTATGAAGACGGGAAAATCAAGGCATTAAACGGCATTGATCTCACGATAACTGAAGGGGAATTTGTTTCAATCATAGGTCCGTCAGGTTCCGGAAAATCAACATTGCTCAACATGCTTGGGGCATTGGACATTCCGGATTCCGGCAGCATCAATGTTGCGGGCAGGGATTTGTCCTCCAATAAAAAGTTAAATGAATTCAGGGCAAGGGAGATTGGATTCATTTTCCAGCTTCATAATTTGATTCCAAATATTTCCGTTGCGGAAAATATTGAAATTCCAATGTACACTCAAAAGATATCTTCCAATGAAATGAGAAACAGGGCATTGAAACTTTTGGATGATGTTGGTCTTAAGGACAAGGCGGACATCAAACCTAACAAGTTGTCTGGTGGTGAACGTCAAAGGGTGGCAATCGCCCGAGCACTTGCAAATGACCCATCAATAATATTGGCAGATGAACCAACAGGATCACTAGATTCAAAGACAAGTACTAAAATCCTTAAGCAATTAATTGATTTGCACGATACTAAGAATGTAACATTGATAATTGTAACTCATGATATGGATGTCGCTAAACTTGCAGACAGAGTTATCGAAGTTTTGGATGGTGAAATAATATCTGCCGGCGATGACTCATTAATTAATAGTAAAATTGATGTTTAGGTTAATATCTATTCATCATTTATCTTTTTTTAAGTTATTTTTTTCTTTAATTTGTATTTATCTTTAAGATAATGCCGTATTTTTGGTTTTAGGGAAATTATATGAAACTATTTTGAAAATATTCTATCTTGATGAAATGTAATTCCAATACATATTTTTCAGAAAACTTTGTTGTATATGGGTGATGAAGGAGAAGTTTCATTGGATGTGATTGTTGATCAAGAAGGGGAAACATTTTGGGCAACTCAAAAAACAATGGCTGAAGTGTTTGGTGTTACAAAACAAAATGTGTCATATCATCTAAAAGATATTTTTAAAACGGGGGAACTGGATAAAAATTCAGTTGTCAAAAAAATTTTGACAACTGCATCTGATGGCAAAAAATACAAAACAAGCTTCTATAATTTGGATGCTATAATATCAGTAGGTTACAGAGTAAACTCTAAAAGTGCAACAAGATTCAGAATATGGGCTACTCAGCAACTGAAAGAACTAATCATTAAAGGATTTGTTTTGGATGATGAACTGTTGAAAAACGGTTCAAGATTTGGCATTGACTATTTCAACCAGCTGCTTGAAAGGGTAAGAGATATCAGATCATCTGAAAGAAGATTCAATCAGAAAATCACAGACATCTATGCTACAAGCTTTGATTACAAAAAAGATGCTCAGGTAACTCGTGACTTCTTTGCAACTGTTCAAAACAAAATGATATATGCAGTTAGCGGTCACACTGCAGCTGAAATAATTGCAGATAGAAGTGATTGCGAAAAAATCAACATGGGATTGACAAATTGGAGCAATCCAAATGGCAAAATCATTTTGAGTGATGTTGTTATATCTAAAAATTATCTGAACGAAAGAGAATTAAAACGTTTGAATTCTTTGGTTGACGGATTTTTAACTCTTGCAGAGTCAAGAGCATTAAATGAGATTCCAATGGCTATGAAAGATTGGAAAAAAGTATTGGATGACTATATTGATTTAAATCTTTTGCCTATTTTGGAAGGTAAAGGTAAAATTTCATCAAATGATGCTCAAAAAATTGCAAAGGAAGAATACGATAAATTCAAAGTGATTCAGGATAGAAATTATCAATCAGATTTTGATAAGTTAATAATAGATATAAAAAGAATAGAAGGTTTTGATGTTTAGATGATTCCATGAATCATCCTTAAAGCATCCAAAAGGCCGTGGCTGTATTCAATGCAACCGAATGCAGTCCTCATGTCTTCTTTTTCAAGATAATATTTTGAATCGTTCCAGTAGTCAATGGCTCTGTCATAGACCTCTTTTTCCTTTCCTTCAAATGTAATGTCTGCTACCTGATTCAAGTTTCTCTCTAATTTTGCAATATCCTTTGCTATCTTTTCGGGACTTTCCAACTCAGTCATTCAATTGCCTCCAAACATGCACGATTCTTTGTCCGACGGTGAAGTAGGATAATATTACCAGTATGTAAATGGTGTATGTAAAGTAAATATCTCCTGCAAAAAATCCGATTAATGATCCAACCATTAAAATAATCATACGGACTGCCCTTTCTGCAATTCCAATATTGCATTCCACACCCTGTGATTCTGCTCTTGCCCTAACATAACTTACACAAATCGCTGAATGGATTGCCAAAACGCCAACAAACCAGTCACAGTATCCTCCAAATATTATTCCAATGTATATGATTGCATCTGCGAATCTGTCCATTGTAGAGTCTAGAAATGCACCAAATTTGGATGACCTGTTATGGTACCGCGCAACAGCTCCGTCAATAACATCCAAAAGTCCTGAAAGTAATATGGCTACTGTTCCTAGGATTAGTAGATGGTGTGCATATCCATAAGCTGCAACAACTGCAACAAATGGAGATATTACTGTTACAATATTCGGATTTATGTTTAAGTTTCTAGCAATCGGGTTTAATATTTTTGTTAAAAAGGGTCTTAGACTTTGAAGCATAATTTATATATAAATATTTCATCTAATATAATTGTTAGGTAATGAAAATGAAGATATTAAAAACGGTGTTGTTTTATATCCAACCGATACTGTTTATGGATTGGGAGCTAATATTTTTAATAATGATGCTGTTAGAAGAGTGTTTGAAATTAAAAAAAGAAGTTTTCTAAAACCGCTTTCAATACTTGTTAGTGATATTGAAGCTATTGACATAGTTGCAAGGGTTACAGTTAGGGAAAAGGAAATCATAAATGAGTATCTTCCTGGCCCTTATACTTTCATTTTAACTAAGGAAAAAATTGTTCCGCGCGTTATTACAAGTGGATCTACACATGTGGGTGTAAGAGTCCCGAATAATGATATTTCTCGCAGATTGGCAAGTTTGTTTCCAATAACAACAACCAGCGCAAATCTTTCAGATGAAGAAGTCCTGTCAAATCCGGATGATATATTGGAACAGCTTGATTGTGAGGTTGATTTGGTAATTGATGTAGGTGATTTAAAATCAGATCATGCTTCAATGATTGTGGATTTATCAAAAACAACTCCAAAAATAATAAGAAGGTAAAGAAATTATGATTTAATCTCTTTTGTAAAATTTACCTACTAATACGAATCCAAATATTAATATTAGTATCACTACTGCCAATTCGGCCCCTGTGGTATGTTTCAACAGGCTAGTTGATTTATTTTCTAGTTCTGATTTGTTATTGTCTTCAGGGTCTTTGGTTTTATTTTTGGAAATCAATGAAGTAGTGTTTTCTGTTTTGTTTTCTTGTGGTATTGTTGTATTTTCTTGTTTTTGTGTTGTGTTGTTTTCTGTTTTGTTTTCTTGTGGTATTGTTGTATTTTCTTGTTTTTGTGTTGTGTTGTTTTCTGTTTTGTTTTCTTGTTTTTGTGTTGTGTTGTTTTCAACTTCAACTGGAATGTCTCTGTAAGTAATTTTGTATCCGAAGAAGTTTTGATGGTCATTTTGACCAGTTTTCAATACTTCAAAATTAAAAATTGCTTCTGTTGTTTCATTGATTTTTTTAATAGCTCCGTGATCTGGAATTGTTAAATTAACTGAAGCGTCCTTGATTTGCTGAACTAAAGCTTTGTTGAAATCAAAATTGTCACTGAATGCCCAAATTATTTTTTGGGTATCAATTTTGTTTTTTACTGCAATGTCATGGAACTCGACAAAGAAAGTTTTCAAATAATGTCCGATTGACTCTCCATTTTTATTGTTGATTGCAGCAGTTGTGTCTTTAACTTCAAATTCATCATTGACTTTTGCTTCATGGTCTCCGTAATTGATGCAGTATCCGTTGTATCCATCTTCAAAAGTAATGTTGAAATGTCCATTTTCTTTTGACTTTACGGTCTCACCGATTCTGCTTTTTTCTTTCTCATCGGTTTTGCTTTCTTTTTCCTCTTCAACATTTCTTTGCGATACAACTTCTTCTTGTGCTGTGTTTGTATTTGCAACTGTTTCTTCGGTGATGTTTTCTGCTGATACAAAATTTACACCTGATGTGATAAGTAAAAGGATTGTAAGAATTGTAATTATTCTATTTTTCAAATTTTTCACCTCTTTGCTTTGTATTAATTGCATTGTAAATGGTTATATATAAAGTTAAGGTAACCAAACGGTCACTTTTGCTTTAATTTAAATAATTATCATTATTTGACTCAAATTCTTAAAATATGGTTGTTTAATTCAGTTTTAAGCATTTGGGATAGTTTTTAGTTGCCTACAATTTAATTAATATATCATGAAAAACAATATTTTATCATGAAAGTGTTGGCTAATTTTGAAGATAATCATAAAATCCAATCCAATTCCGCATTGGATGTTTTAAAGCAATATTGCATTAACATTGGCAGTAAATGTTGCAAAAAACAATAGAAAAGTGATTTATATAGATACTGAAGGCGGAATTTCAATTGACAGGATTAAGCAGATTTCAGGATCTGATTTTTCAAATGTAGCTAACAACATAATTGTTTTTGAACCGACAAGTTTTATAGAACAGAATGAAAACCTAAGGTCAATCGATGTTTGGCTTAGAAAGAATCATGATGATGTTGACTTGCTTGTTTTGGACTCTGCAGTTGCCTTGTACAGGGTTGATGACATGAAATCCGCTAAACTGAATAAGGAACTGGGCAAGCAGATGGGTGTGTTGTCCAAGATTGCAAGACAATACGACATTGCGGTGATACTGACAAATCAGATATATAATGCCTTTGACGATGAGGGAAATAATGATGTCAAGGCAGTTGGCGGAACTATTTTGCAGTACTGGAGCAAAGTAATACTTCAATTGGAGCGTGGTGAAGAAATCAATCAAAGAATTGCCACTTTGGTTCGCCACAGAAGTATTCCTGAAGGCAAAAAGGCCACTTTTTCAATCACTTCTAAGGGCATTATTTAGGTACTTTTATTAATAATTAAAAATATATATTTATTTTGGAATTGTTTGAGCTGATAATATGAGGGAAAAGGATTTTGATATTAAA
>ONUN01000126.1 GCA_900320955.1 uncultured Methanobrevibacter sp.
TTTATCTAAAGCGAAATCCATATCCTCTGGAGGATATTTATATTTTTTAAGTAACCTTTTTACGGTTCTACGCATGTTTGCTCTTGCAGATTCTTTCTTCTGCCAGTCAATTGTCCTGTTTCTTCTTAAAGAATCAGTTAGTTCTTGTGTAATTTTTATTAAAGTTTCATCATCATAAAAATTATGTATATTTTCTGGAAGAGCTATCGCATTATAAAATGCTAATTCTTCTTCAGATAATCCTAATTTTTCCCCTTCCAAATGTGCTTCACGTAAAAGTTGTGCAATTCTAATTAATTCTTCAATAACTTCATCATTTGTAATGTGGCCATTAATATAATCATTACGTGTTTTTTTCAAAAGGGTTGAAAATTCTTCAGCTTTAACAAGATTTGTTGTTGTATAAACTCTTACTTCATCATCCAGTAATTTTTCTAAAATAGTTTAGGGGTCTGAATTTTTTAGTTCTCAGATAATTGCTGTATGGCTGTTTTTGAGTAAAATCCTTGTGATATGATTAGTGATCCTAAAAATACATTTAAATATACTGTTTTTTCAACTGATTTTGGTGTGTATTTGTGTATTTCTCTCATGTTGAGTCCTTGTTTGAGTAATTTGAAGAAATCTTCTATTTTTCCTCGAATCGGTTTGAATTTTTTCCAATTGTCTAGTTTTTTGAATAATTCATGTTTTAGATTGTTGTAGAAATGTTTTTCCTTTATTATTTTCTTTGTTTGATTGAATACTTGTAGTGGGTAGGATAATTGGTCATCAAGCTTTGTTCTGTTGAAATTTTCTTTTGGGAAAATGAAAGGAACAATTTTATATTTGCTAATTCCCAATTGGTAGTTTTTATAGCCGTAATATCCCTTGTCAAAAATTATTGTGTCTCCTTTTTTTATTATTCGTCTTTTTTGTAGAGTTTCCATAATTTCGTCAAAAAGTTTGGCATCATTTGGGGCTCCAGAATGGATTAAAATGCAAACGGGATTCATACTATCGAAATCAATGACTACTGTTGCTTTAAATCCAATATAAAATCCTTTGGAGGATGAATAACTCCATTTTAAATTCAATGATTTGAGATGTTCTTTTGTCTTTTTATTTCGGTGAAAATTAAAATCTAAGTCCACTGGTGTTGCATCAACAATAAAAGTCTTTTTTCCTCTTCTTTTAACGCGATTTCTTGAATTTAAAATACGATTTAATGTTTTCATCAATTTTTCTGGGTTTTGAAGTGAAAAAATTTTATAAACTTGATCGGCACTCAAAACTTCAGAAATATTAAAGTATTTACGAAGATTTTCTTTAGATTCAAGCTCACTCAAGATGAATGGAATATCCAAACCAAAGAACATACTGATAAATATGATTTTAAAAGTAAATACTTGTTTATCCAAGTTTTTAAAGCCAAATGAGGCTAAAATTTCAAAGGTTTCTCTGGAATCTATAATTTTAAATATTTCTTTCAACAAAGTATAATTTGGGTCTCTAATATCTAAATTTAATCTGTGTTTCATTTTTATCTCCAAATAAATATATGTAACACATAATATTTAAATTTACTGATATTGAGACCTTTTTTAATAAAATAAAATTAAATTACAATGTATTTTTACAAACCATCAAAAGTTAATGTGAAAAATAAGAAAAATGGGGCAGATTATGGCGAATTTTCACCAAAAAAATTCAGGTCCCTAAAATAGTTACAATCTCATCAAAGGTCAATTTTTCTTGGGATAAATCTGAAAGACTGAATTTGGAATATTTTTCTCTCACCAATCCATATTTTCAAAATAATCAAAATCAATAGTCAAACCTCTACAATTAGGACACTTTAAATCTTCTTCACCCAGTTTTTGCCCGCAAAATGGACATTTCATATTTAACACCATAATCAAATCAGCAATTTTTCTTCTTTAAACAGTACGAAATGGCGGTAGTTGTATTTACAGCAAGTTTTGCTTGAAAAATAAAAGAAGTGGAGGTAACTGATTAAAAAAAATAGAAAAATAATTGACTTTCAACTTATCTAATTATTCTTCCAATATCAAATTGTACAGGTGAATATCTGCTTAAAAAAAATAAATATTCCGCCTGAATACTATCCGGAATTTTATCCTGCAGTTCGGATGCTGATGCTGTCAGTTCATATTTTGTATAGTTACTGTTTGCCACATAACCTACTTTTTCATCATCGAAATATACGGCAATTGCATCATTATCGAATTCATTATCCGGCTCCTTTAAAAGCTTCAAAGGTGCACCGGGATAAAGTTTTTTACTGTTTTCATGAAATTTTGTTCCGGCGATTGTGAATAATTCATATTTATCACATGCTTTTAAAATTTCAAGATTATTCTGATATTCCTTTTCATAGCCAATATAATAATTGACCGCATCCCTTTGATAAAGATACCTGTCGGGAACCTTTTCACGGTTTTGCCCCGGAAGAGTATTTATTGCTTTTAGGATTTTTTCCTCTGCTTTTTGAAGTATGTTCAAACCGTTCGGTACTTTTTTTGACTCTTCAACTAACTTAACTGACCATTTAAGAAGCATTCTTGCCTTATTTTCATAAACTATATTATCCCGATATAACTGCAGTGATTTATCATAACATTCCTGTGATTCTTCATATCTTTTAAGACCTTCCAAAATAAGACCATTTATGTTCCAGTTATTTGAATTTGTGTCATTCAAATCCAAAGCCCTGTTAATATAATGAAGTGCCTCTTCATCCTTAAAATCCATATAATAATCCCATGCTTTTTTTGAATATTGATTGCTTTTGGAATTATTTATTCTGCTCTCATCGCGATTATCTTCCTCAAAATAATAATCACCAGTCCAATTTTGAGCATCCATGGTGCCGCCGTTGGCATCATCAACAGGATCACCTATTTTCCATTCCCAAGTCATGAAATCACCATTGATTATCTTAATATTTTATATATCATATTTACAATTTCCCACATATACTTACTAACTGAGCCAGGGATTTAGATTTAATATTATTTGATAATATTCCCCAGTTTACTCACTATGCATTTATTGTCCGTTTTTCAATTCCTTTAATCTTTTGGACAAATTGGAGTAGGTTCCATTTTGCCTGCAGTCATCCGAAACCTCACCGTCACCGCCGTGGTGGTCTGCCCTTTCAATATAAGTATATATGGTTACAATCTCATCAAAGGTCAATTTTTCCTGAGACAGCTCTGAGAGAGTGAATTTGGAATACTTTTCTCTCATCCTATCCATATTTTCAAAATAATCAAAATCAATAGCCAGACTCATGCAATTGGGACATCTTAAATCTCCTTCAATCAGATTCTGTCCGCAAAATGGACATTTCATATTTAACGCCTCTTTAAATCAGTTTTGCAATAACCCATTCTTTTAACAGGATGAACATTACTTCCGCATATCTTGAATTGGTATCCTTAATTTCTATTGCTCTTTTGACTTCCCTGATTTGCGTATACTGGCTGTTTGCAACATAACCTACAGTTTCACCTTTAATTTCAACACGTATTGCGTAGCGGTCATGGGGATTGTCAGGCTCTCTAATCAAATCAACAATCGTTCCTTCCTTAAACGGTTCAAAACCCCGGTAGTTGTGAATTCCTGTAATGTTGATATATGTTAGAGAAGGTTTTAATTTTTTAAGCTGATTTTCCGCCTTTTCCACTTCATCATAGCGCTTAGCTCCAAGAGCACGGGCGATACTTGCTTTTACGGGGTCGCCTAACTGGTCCAAAATGTCTCCTTTAAGTTGAAAATATGGTCCATTATCGCAATTTTCAGGAAGCATTTTTATTGTTTCATCGATTAAGTCCAAATCATTAGGTTCTATTTGATGCAGAAATACTTTCGATTTCAATTTAGATTTAATGTTATCTGCTTTGTTTTTTAAATATGTTTTATTGGATGGGTCTTTGGATAATGCCTTATCATAATATTTTAAGGCTTCGTCATATTGATAGTCATAATTCAATATTATTGCTTTCATGTAGTAGTATCCTGCAGGACAGTTGGGATGAATTTCAATGGCATAATCCATAATAATCAGCGTTTTCATCAATCAGATCGTAATCTTCAAATAGCTCCCAGGCTATTTTGGACAGATAATAGGCTTTACTTTCAACACCCTCAAACTTTCTTGTTTGCATATACCTGTCAATCGTATGTTTCAATTCATTTTGATATTCTGCTTTGGGAAAACTTTTTCCAAGTCTGTCGTAGGAATCACCGAGGAAATGGATTATTATTGCACAAACTTTTACCTTGTCCAGACCTATTTCACTTTCCCTCAGGTTCTTCAC
>ONUN01000107.1 GCA_900320955.1 uncultured Methanobrevibacter sp.
AATTCCTTTAACCGCTTTTGAAGCAATTTTTTCAGGATAAATATGACAATGAGCATTTATTACTTTTTGCATAATTTGTAACCGCCTTACAAAAAAATTGATTTATACTAACATTTAGTTTTTAATCATTTATAAAAATAATGTATAATCCTGTTAAAAATCAAATCGCTTAAAATAGATAATAATATTAAAAAACAGGCCAATTTTGAATGTTTTTCTAATTTTTTAAAAATAATGCCAACTAAAAAATGCCAATTACCTAAACAGACTTTAAAGAAAAATAAAAAAAGATAAACTAATATAAATCACAAAATATAATTAAAAAAGCTATTTAATCCAGTTAATGCATTTATTTTAAATTTAAACCATATTTTGCGATTTACTAAAATATGTTATATTCAAACGCCATTGCGAATGAAATTTGAAATATTGAAAAACATTTTATTCATGCACAATCATATAAGTCATGGAAGTATTTTTTACCAAGTAATATTATCTTAATTGGCAGGGGTATGTAGTGAATTGATATAATATCTTTCAATATTAATAACTAAATCCCATTACTTTCTTGCATTACCTACTCTTCGGGCAATAACCATTTCACCAACAGATATCAAACCGGCAAAGAATTTTTCCAATCCGCCAGTTGCCCAAATAGCTTCACCAAAGGTGGAATGCATAATATTCTCTTCATATTCTTTTGCAGAAATCTTTTGGCCAGTTGTCTTTTTGGATACCAAAGCAGATGCAGCCATCAATTCATCCCATGTTACTCCTTTTAGCTGATGTTGCATTGCTTCATATAACTTATAAACTTTAATATCATACAAATCGGACAATAATTCCACTATATCACAAGCCCTAACCATACCGATAACTTGATTATTATCATTAACAACAGGCACTGTGACAAATTTATTGTTTGCAGTTAAAAGAACCGCTTTTCTTGCAGGGTCCATTTCATGAACAGTAGCAATCTCTTCATACCCGCTCATTATTTCGGAAATTTTTTCATTTCCTTCCCTTAATCCTCTTGTAATATCAAAGGAAGTTATCCATCCAACAAGCTGTTTATCATCATTTACTACAGGACAGGTAAAACGCCTAATCTCTTCCATTACTTTGGAAACTTCAACAACACCATCATTACAGTTTAAATATACAAAATCTTTATCCATTAACTCTTTTGCTCTCATAAACAAAACCCCATTTTTTATTCAATATCGATTCTTTTCAATGCTCCTACAGGACAATGATGAGTACATTCAATACATCTGATACATTTATCATTGTCAAGGACAACTTCACCATCGATTAATTCTATAGCCCCTGTTGGGCAATTTTCTTCACACAAATAACAAACATGCCCCGCATCCGATACACATTTTCTCATTAATATATGGATAGAGCTCATTTTCAATTAAATCAATTCCCAAATCCATATTCAAATCATCAAAAAACTCTTTAAATTCAAGAGTAAATGCGCCTGTAGGACATAAATTAGCACAATCATCCCAATTATTATCAATTGTATAATCAATTGAAATATTATTCATCCTAACTACTCTATGAGGAGATCTGACATTGCTTAGATTATATTCAATAACATCCCTTTCCTCCCCATTATCATAAATAACTGAATTGTCAATCAATTTAATGGCTGAAATCGGACATGTCTGTACACAAATTTCGCATTTAACACACTTATCAGTTATTTTAGCTATTCTAAATATATTAGCTGGTTCGATTGCATTAACTGGACATGCTTCAACACAGGTATTACATCTTACGCATTTAGGTGCAACGGCAATGATTTCTTCCTGAGTGGAAAAATTTTCCAACTCAAATTGGAAATCGTCACCATCATCATCTAATTCAACAGATTTCAAAAGAACTTCACGTTCCAAATTTTTCATCTGTTTTATAAAAGATACTTTCATAATATTACCAACTAACTAATTTCCAATTCTTTTACAGTAGGAAACTTATCCATTCCAAATCCCTGAATGGCTTTGCTGGCCACCCAATTTCCAATTTGGCAGGATTTTTCAAGGTCGTAGCCTTTTAAAAACGAATATAAAAATCCGCTGTTAAAACTGTCTCCCGCACCAGTCGTATCAACAACATCGCATTTATATGCTTCAACAAAACATTCCTGAGAATTATTTATTGCAAAAACACCTTTAGAACCTTGTTTTACGACAACAGTATCAATTCCTAAGTCTAAAAGACCTAAAGTTAATTCTTTTAAATCATCATAATCATTATTACACAATAATCTTAATTCAGATTCGTTAATGAGCAGAATATCTGTCCTTTCAAGAACTGGCTTCAACACATCGAATCCCTTTTCAACATACAACATTCCAGGGTCAAAACTTAACAGAGTTTCTTTGCTGAGTTTTTCCAAAAGTTCTATTTGAGTATTGAATGAATGGATTTATTTCACCAATTTTTATATCATCATTTACGCCCGGAGAAATGTAGAGGCATCTTTCGCCGTTTTTATCAACAAACCCTATGCACTTTCCAGTTGACCCGCTTTCCGAATAGATTAAATTGTTTGTATAAACACCATTAACGGCCAGATTATATTCAATCAAATCTCCTTCATCATCTTCAGCTATTTTTCCAATTATTGATGTTGAACAACCTAAACGAGCCAATCCCACAATGGTATTGGCTGCAGAACCACCAGGAGTGTCGGTTTCATCTGTTATAAAACTTTCCTCATCATGAGAAACTATTTTATCTACAGAATATAGCCTGTCAACGTTTAAAGCTCCGAATCCTATAATCTCCGCATTAAGATCATTATCATAAATTTCCATTTTTAAAACCTTATTTTAAGATATCTAATAAATTTATATTTTTATCTCCAAGTTTTCCATTAAAATTACCTGCAGATATTTTTACAACACCTTCAAATTCCAAAGCAGCATCAATTCCAGCTTTAATTGCTTTATTCATAGAATCTTCACTGATTGCATTGATTACAACTTCAGGAATATAATTTACGCCTTCCGGAACCTTTGATTCATCGCCTAAAGATTCCTTTAAGGATGGACAATAAACATGATTGGTAGTAGGTCCAATTTCAGGGAAATTAGTTTCAGGTTTTGAAGCTGCAGAACATATTTCAAATGGTGCTGTAGCCCCTTCAACTTCCATAATGGCATTGATGATTGCATCGCCAGCTTCAAGAACAGCTTCCGGAGTTGAACATAAATACCAGAAGTTTCCACCCATGGTTCCGTCATTGATTTTAAATTTTTCTTCAATTTGAAAATCAGGAACTGCAATCGGGACATTTATCATTTTTCTGCCATACTCTTCGACAATCCATTCATATCCGTCACCGCAGTGACCTACAATGTCCATCATTTCAATGTATTCATCGCTTTCACAGTCGGAATAATCAAAAATGCGTGTGAACGGCTTGACCAAAACATCCTGCCTTAATCTGTAGGACAGTTCAAATGCAAACTTTTCGACATCATCTCCACCTAACCAGTATTGAACTATTGCACCATATCTTCCGTCAGGAGTTTCATTTATATTACCTTCTATAAACTTAACCTAATTCTCCAATATCCTGACCTCGGATATTATTTCTCATGTCCTTACTCAGTTTCAAGATACTTTCAAAGTTATTTTCATCAACTATTTTAATTAAGGGATAATTTTCATCCTTGAAAATATCAAAGAATTTATTTTTTATTTCCAAATCAATTTCATAACTGTAAAATAATTCCATTAGATTATTTGAATCATTGTAATCCTTAATAAAATTTAAAACATTATCTTTATCAGTTTTTGAATAAATATTAGCTATTACACAAGTTGTGATTGCACTTGGTGATACAATAGCTATTTCAGCCACTTTGAGAGGATATTCATTTCCATTGAATGATATGCTGATTCCGTTGTTCTTTCTTGCAAATTCCAATGGTTCAACATCAGTGATGCTGTCACCGATATAGAGTATTTCATCCACGTTGATAGCATCCCTTTTGATTATCTCATCAATAGCCAAACGTTTTCCTTCACCACCAACGACATCTATTTTTTTGATTTCTTCATAAATGCCCATTTTTGGAATCTCATTAAAGAAAATATCATCAAACAGTTCATAATCGTTAGGATTATCCAAAATTTTCTGCTTGAATTGTATGACTTTTTCAATTTCATCATCACTTAGAGACAATGCATCTACATCTACTTTAGTGTAAAATGTATTTTCAAATGGGAAATCCATATAATTTGAAAGTGCTTCAATATATTGGCCATAACTGGTACTAACTATATAAGTATTCATTGCTCCCTTCAAGTATTTTAAAAGGAATTTTGACTCATCAACTGCATAAATATTGTTTTGGGAAAAGTCAACCAAATCCTCATTTTTAATGTTTTCACAGACAAAGAAAGGTAAAACTAACTTCAAAGTGTTTCCAGCCTTATAGTTATCCTTCTTGACAATATCAACCAGATAGTCATCGTATAAACTGAGGATTTTGAAAAGTTCACCTCCATTTTCAATGAAATGAACAGCCAATTCGAAAGCATTGTCATTTAGGGTCAATGGACCTTCACAATCTGTAATGAATGATTTTTCAAACATCAAATCACCTAAAGTTAATAATTCTTATTGCATCCAATGGACAAATTGATTCACAGTTCCTGCAGTAGATACATTTTTCACTGTCATAATCGATTTTATCACCGTTCAATGTTAAAGCTTCAGTTGGACAGTTTTTAGCGCAAATTGCACAAGCCTGACATTTTGTGGTTGAAATTGATAACTCTCCGATTCTTTGATAATGCAGATATGATCTGGCATAATATAAATCTGTGTCTTTACTGTAGAAATAATCATCATAAGCGCCTATAGCATCAAATTTACATTGCTCCACACATTTACCACAATATATACAATTTTCATTGATTTTGATTGGATTTGGACCATTTAATTCTATTGCACCAACAGGACATACATTAAAACAGTCACCACAGGCAATACATTTATTTTCATAGACTTCAATGTTCCTATCCATCAGATAAGATCCGAATAATTTTGAGAACTTATCTATTTCAATACTTGAATCCAAACTGAGTTTGAGTTCCCTTTCCATCATGTCATTTACATTACATTCAATGAAATTCTCAAAATTCTGGTCATTGAACTCCAACGCTATTGATTTTCCAACTTTCTCAAGAACCTTATTCAGACTTATCAAATCAAGGGAAAGCCTCTTTATGTCATAATCAATAATGCTGGACACAATATCAAATGATTTAATCTCACTATACATCTTATAAGCTTTTTTACGTGAGGAATATTTAATTGCTGTTGAAGGACAGGAATGCATACATTCTTCACATCTTGCACAGTATCCTGGGTTAATATAAGGCAGTTTATTAGTTCTTGCAACATTGATTGCACCCATTGACGGACATACTCGAGTACAGGTCATACATCCGATACATTTATCCTGGTTAACAACAATTGCCTTACCTCCTTTGACTGTTTTAGGAAGTAGCTGACCATATTTGATTGCATCAGTCGGACATACCCTGAAACAATAGCCGCAGCGAATACATGTATCCTTATCTATTTCACTGTGAGGTTCCTGCTTTCCGTCTGCAACAATATGGATGGAAGCGTTTTTACATGCCTGCACACATGCTCCACAGGCTTTGCATAATTTAACATTGATGTTTGGAACATTCTCCTTTAGAGGAGGATCCATTTTTACATCAAGAGAAATTGCGTCAAATGGACAAGCATTACGGCACAATACACAACCAAAGCAAGTATTTTTTAATTTGATAAGACCGTCATCATTATCCAAATAAACTGCATCGATAGGGCAGGATTGAATGCATGGCTTATCACTACATTTTGCACATTTTGTTTGATCAACCAAATAATCAACATCAACATGCCTTAATGGTCTTGGTGTTTTAGTATAATTATCAATCATAACACTCACTCCATAACAATATTCTCATTTAAATTAGATGCCTTTACAGTTGTGTAAATTATTTCACCATCATCGAGGGAGAATTTGGCAATGAAATATTTAATAACTGAAAATGGACATGTTTGGTAACAAATACTACAGCGTAAACATTTATCCTTATCCCTTACAATCGTATCGTTGGCTTCATCAAAAGTGATACAACCAGTAGGACATTCAGGAACACACAATTGACATTTTTCACATTTAGATTCGTCCCAATCAATAATTCTAATTTTAAGCCTATTTACTGCATTAGTAATGATTTCCCGAGACACTTCATCATCCGGAATAATTTTTAATGCCTCATCCCAAATGCCTGAAAGAGGGACTTCATATTGCAAAAGACCGTCACGTTCCAAAGACCTCAAATCTTCTTCCTTACTGTTAATATAATCTTCAAGATAATTTACAGTTAAAAGAATCAAATCTTTTTGGTCCTGTAAGTTTTCAACGAATACTCCTT
The DNA here is from genome assembly GCA_900320955.1 of uncultured Methanobrevibacter sp. Classification (GTDB taxonomy): domain Archaea; phylum Methanobacteriota; class Methanobacteria; order Methanobacteriales; family Methanobacteriaceae; genus Methanocatella. Next base: position 6,487 of record ONUN01000107.1, read on the forward strand.
TCATGGCACCATTTACCGGACAAACATCCAGACATTCGCCACAGGAGATACATTTGAGTTGATTTACATGAAGCTTGTCGTTTACAATTTCAATCGCGTCAACAGGACATTTTTTCATACATTTCTTACATTTTATACATAGATAATCATCAACAATGTATTGCCTTTTTGATGGAATTATATTAAATTCTGGCAATATCAAATGATTCAAACCACATTCCAATGTTTTCGGGTCTGTTGGGCAAACTTCGGCACAAAAACCACAACGAATACAGGCACCCGGATTAATGACCGGATAAGTCAAACCTTCCCCGTCTTCAGTGTCCTTTTCTCTGACAATTTTTATGGCATTAGGAGAAGGACATGAAACTGTACATGCTCCACAACCAATACAATATTCCTTGTTAACCTTTGGGAAGTCTCTGAAACGTTCTGGTGTTTCAACAATTTCAGGGTCAGTTTTTGCATTAGCAAATGCATCTGTCCATGCCTTTCTTGCAAAATCATAAATATACCACATTAAAGATGACATTATATCACCTCATCGAATCTTTTAATTGCGGTTTTTCCGGCTTCATTTGTAATGGCAACCCTTTCAGCACATGCAACGCAAGGGTCGCTTGTAGCATAGGTTGCAACGGCATCTGCAACAGTTGGAACATCCCGAATCATATATTTTGCACATGAATCCATATTCGCAATACTTGGAGTTCTTATTGAGATATTTTTAATTAGATTACCATTAGTTTCAATCATGTATGTAACCTCTCCACGAGGAGCTTCATTCTTACGCATTGCATATCCTGATTTCAAATCAACAGGAGTACGAACTTCACCATCAGGAATATTTTCAATAGCTTGTCTTATCAAACTAATGGATTCAGGAATTTCGTCAAATCTTGTTAGAGTCCTTGCATAGTTATCTCCTTCACTCCTTCTAATTACTTTAAAGTCAAAGTGATCATCATAGGTGTAATGTCCTTTTCTATAATCTTCCTTAACTCCTGAAGCTCTTCCAATAGGACCTACTGCCCTTCCTTTAATTGCTTCTTTTTTAGACATGTAACCTATGCCCTTACATCTCAAAGCGAGTGCAGGACCTTCGGCAAATAATGCACGTGTTCTTTCAAAACCTTCTTCAATTTTTTCGAGATTTTCAAGTATCGGTTTGAAATGGCGTTCATCAGCATCCATTCTTACACCGCCAACAACGTTCCAACCCATATTAACTCTATTTCCAGTCAATAATTCAATAGAATCCATTGCATATTCCCTTAACTCCAAAACATGCATAAATAAAGTTTCATGGTCCATTGACTTGAAAAATGTAGAATTTCCAAGAAAATGACTTTGAATCCTATCAAGTTCGTTTGTTATTACTCTCAAGAATTGGGCTCTGAGCGGAACATCAACATCGGAAATTTTCTCTATGGTTTCTGCAAAAGTTTGTGTGTGTTCATATGAACAAATACCACATACACGTTCTGAAAGATAAATTCCTTTCTGCCAAGTCTGTCCTTCAATTATCTTTTCAATACCTCTGTGAACATAACCGTATTCAATCTCTGCCTTAACTACCCTTTCTCCTTCAGTTTGAAGTTTGAGTCTGATAGGTTCCTTTAAAGCAGGATGAATTGGACCAATAGGCACTATCATTCTTGCTCCCTCCCACGATCAGCAATAGCTTGTGGACCTACAGCCAAGATAGCCTCCAATATTTCACTAGGTCTTGGCGGACAACCAGGAATGGCTGCTGCAACCGGAATAAAATCAGAAGCAGGAGCATAAACATGACCTCCTTCCTGATTAAATACATCACCTGATTGCGGACAGTTTCCTACCGCTACTGCAATTTTTGGTTCAGGAGCTTTATCATACACTCTCTTTAAATTATCGACCCACTGCTCGGTAACGGCACCGGTCAATAACAAAACATCAGCTTCACGAGGATTGTTGTGAACATAAATACCATATTGCTCTAAATCATATCTTGGAGATAATAATGCAACGCAT
>ONUN01000127.1 GCA_900320955.1 uncultured Methanobrevibacter sp.
GATATATTTTTTTATAACTACTTTTGTTTTATGCGGGGGTGGTCGAGCGGTCAAAGGCGCTAGGTTGAGGGCCTAGTGGGTTAGTCCCTTCGCGGGTTCAAGTCCCGTCCCCCGCACCATTTATATAAAAATTCTTATTTTGAAAAGTTTATTAATTATTAAATCAAATATATTTCTCAATTGGAGGAATTTAATTTGATTAAAAAAACATTTTTTATTTTATCAATTTTGGCATTGATTGCCGTATCGCTATCCTGTGTAAGTGCAGCAGATACAGGTAATAATGCTACAGCTAATCTTGAAGACTTAGCTGATGAAATCAACTCAACTGATGTTGGTGAAACACTTAATCTAAATCAGGATTACAAAAGCACAAATTCATCAAATCAAATTATAATTTCAAAATCAATCACAATTGATGGAAACAATCATACAATCGAGGCTCCTGATGTGGAAAGGGTGTTTTTGGTAAATGCGGATAATGTCTGCATTAAAAATTTAAATTTTATCAATTCAAAAGCAACAGGCCTTGCTGGGGGAGTCATCTCCTGGTGGGGAAATAATGGCTGCTTCATCAGCTGCAGGGGCAGTTTTGTGGAAAGGAAATAATGGACTGATTGAAAACTGCAATTTCATGAACAATAATGTAACTTACGGTCCTGCAGTCGGCCTAACAAGTGGTGAGAGTTTTGATCCTCACCAGATTCACATTCAGGTGGTAAACAGTGAAGGAGGAGCTCTTTATTTGCATGGGTATAATATCCTTGTCAATAATTGCAATTTCCTGAACAACCTTGCACTTTTTAATGGTGGTGCAATTTACGTTCATTGGTATAGCAATGTCACAATTTCAAATTCCCGCTTTAAAAACAACTCTGCAGCAGAGTATTCTGGTGCAGTACATTTGGATGGCGATAATCCAACCATTATAGGATGTGATTTTGAAAATAATCATCAGAAGGATTTGCAGATACATGCGCAGGCAGCTATTGTCAATTCCACTTTTGATTATCCTTCTTCAATTGAAGACGAGTATAATTCATCTTACATTAATGTAACATTCAGATATGGCAATTCATTTGAAGATTTATCTTTAAAAATAAACAACATTCCTGAAGGCGGTGTTTTAGTTTTAGATAGGGATTATATATACATTGATGGGTCAAATAAAGGAATTTTAATAAATAAAACCATTATAATAGATGGTAACGGCCATACAATTGATGGAAATAATGCATCAAGAATTTTTAACATAAGCGCAGACAATGTAGTTATTGAAAACATCAATTTCATCAACGGAAATCCAATTGATATTGGGGGAGGAGCAATTTATTGGAATGGCGCAAATGGTAGGGTTAAAAACTGCAACTTCTCAAACAATGTGATTCGTGGCATTGAAGATGACCCGTTCGATAAGGAAGAAGAAATTGTCATGGAAGATGGGACTGTCATACATACTATCCGATTCCGTCCGATGGGTGCAAAAATAACTGAAGGCGGAGCAATAGTCTGGAATGGAACAAATGGTACTGTTTTAGATTGTGTATTTAGAAATAATCATATCGGATATGCAAATTCCGGTGGAGCTATCCAATGGAAAGGCGATAATGGAAAGATATTGAAATCCCAATTTTACCAAAATGATGCATGGTGTGGTGCTGCAGTCTGCTGGGTTGGAGACAACGGATTTATAAGTGAATCAACAGTAATGGACAATGGATTTTTCGATGGAGGAATTTACTGGTTTGGTAAAAATGGAACAATAGTTCACTCAATTTTGGTTGGAAATGGATATCCTTTAGTATTGAGATCAAGCGAAAAATTAACTGCAGACTATAACTTCTGGGGAGATACAATTTACAATATATCTAAAGTGGAAAAACCTGATTTTGTATCTAAATGGTTGGTTTTGAATTACAATCATGACGGTAAATTTTTACTCAAAGGAGATAACATAACTATTAGTTATGATTTGTCCTATTTGGTAGATAAGGCTGGAAATATATCACGTTATAGTGATGCTTATGGACTTTATGATGGTGAAATTAATTATACTGCTGAAAAAATAGGATATTTGGATATAACATTTGACAATGGCATCAAAATAAAAATCGATGCTAGGGAAGCTATTGTAAGCAAGGATTTAACCAAATATTATCAAAACAGTAAAATTTCTTTTAAAGTCACTGTCTATGATTTAATTGGAAAAGTTGTTTCCAAAAAAGTTAAATTTAGAGTAAATGGTAAAAATTATTTTTCCACAACCGATAAAAATGGTGTTGCAACTTTAAAATTAAAATTCAAACCTGGAAAATATACTGTTTATTCTTATTATGGCGATGCAAAAGTAAAAAATAAAATAACAATTAAGAATACTTTAATTACTAAAAATCTTTACAAAAAATTCAAAAAATCAGGTAAATTCACTGTTAAGGTTTTAAATTCAAAAGGAAAAGCATTCGCCAAAAAAGTAGTTAAAATTAGTTTTAAAGGGAAAACCTATAAAATAATAACCAATAAAAAAGGAATAGCTACTTTAAAAATTTCTAAGAATTTAAAAATTGGAAAACATACAATTAAAACAACTTATAATGGTTTAACAAATACAAATAAGATTGTAGTTAAAAAATAATTATAATTCTTATTTTTTTGTTAAATATTCTTTTTTTCATTTTTAATCAGTTTCAAAAGTTCAATGTGCTAATTTTAATAACCTTTTTATTAGATTAAATTAAAAATTATAATTAATTAAAGTTTATGGTGATAATTTATGAAAGCTGTAATTCCTGCAGCAGGCTTTGGAACAAGATTTTTGCCTGCTACTAAAGCACAACCTAAGGAAATGTTACCTGTTTATGACAAACCGACTATTCAGTATGTTATTGAAGAGGCAGTGGCATCAGGTATTGATGATATTTTAATTGTTACAGGTAGAAACAAGAGATCTATTGAAGACCATTTCGATAAATCCTTTGAACTTGAACAAACATTACAAAGTGCAGGTAAAGATGACCGTTTAAGACAGGTTCGTGCAATTACTGATTTAGCGGATATTTGTTATGTAAGACAAAAAGAACAAAGAGGATTAGGTGATGCAATTTATTGTGCTGAAAAGCATGTTGGTGGAGAACCATTCGCTGTTCTTTTAGGTGATTCAATCACTAAAGGTCCGACTCCGTGTACAAAGCAATTAATTGACGTTTATGATAAATATGGTGCATCTGCAATTTCTCTTGAAGCGGTTCCAAAGAATAAAGTAGAGAGATATGGAATCATTAAAGGAACTGAAGTAGAAAAAAATGTTTACAATATCGAAAAACTTGTTGAAAAACCATTGGCCCACCAAGCTCCTTCAAATCTTGCTATTATGGGAAGATATGTTTTGACACCTGACATTTTTGATAAAATTGATGAAACTGAACCTGGTGTTGGCGGTGAAATTCAGCTTACAGATGCTCTTCAAAAATTGGATGCAATTTATGGAGTCACTTTTGAAGGAAAAACCTATGATATAGGTAACCGTTTCGAATGGCTTAAAACTTCAATTGAATTTGCTATGGATGATGAAGAGTCCAAAGACGATTTGATGGAATATATGAAAGAAATGATTAGTCAAAACGAATAGTTATTTCACATGAAATAACTTTTTAACTCTTTTTTTTTTAAGGTTGATACTATGCAATATCGATTGATTGAAAAAACGGGGGATGAAATTTCTGCTTTAGGCTTTGGAGCAATGCGTCTTCCTTTAAAAAATGGAAAAATTGATCGAGAATTGGCTAAAAAGCAAATCTATTATGCAATAGATAATGGCGTTAATTTTATCGATACTGCATATCTCTATGGAGATAGTGAAAAATTTTTAGGTGAAATTCTTCAGGGAGAGTATAAGGATAAAGTAAAGATTTGCACAAAACTGCCTTCCATCCATGTTAGAAAATATGAAGATATGGAAAACTTTTTGGATGAACAGCTAAAACGTCTCAAAAGAGATTATATAGATTATTATCTTATTCATTCAGTTGATTTGAAAACCGTTAACATGCTGCTTAAAAAAGGATTAATCGACTTTTTAAACAAAGCTAAAAGTGAAGGCAAAATTAGGCATGTGGGTTTTTCGTATCATGGCGTTAAAGAGGAATTTGATTTGCTGATAGATGGTTATGACTGGGATGTGGTCATGGTTCAGTATAACTACTTTGATGAAAATGTTCAGGCAAGTACTGAAGGTATAGAATATGCGGCTTCAAAAGGGATGGGTATTTTTGTGATGGAACCCTTAAAGGGAGGTATTCTTGCAGGTAAAATGCCTAAAGATGCTGAAGAAATTTTTAAAAATGCAGATTCCAGTAAAACAACAGCGCAATGGGCACTCCAGTGGGTTTTAAACAATCGCAATATTTCCTGTGTATTTTCTGGAATGAATTCTATTGAGCAGGTTGAAGATAATCTGGCTGTTGCAAATTCAACAACACCACTGTCCATGACATTTGAGGAAATGGAAACTGTTGAACTGGTTAAAAGAGTCATGCGAAATTCCTTAAAGATCAACTGTTCTACTTGTGGATACTGTATGCCATGTCCTCAGGGTGTCAATATTCCTGAATGTTTAAAAACATACAATGAAAAGTATCTGTTCGACCATAAAGGTTTTATAAACACTTCCTTGTTTGATTACTATCAGTATGTCGGTGGAGTCATGGGAAAACCGGGCAATGCAGGTTTATGTAATGGTTGTGGAAAATGTTTGAGGAAATGTCCGCAAAAATTAGACATTATTTCCGAGCTTGAAAAAGTTAGAAAGGAATTTGAATTTCCGGGAATCAAATATATTCTCCCTATTGCTAAAACTGTTGGCATTCCAATATATAAATATGTCATTAAATTCATTAATCGCTAATTATATCTTGATTTGACTAAATAACTTTCTTTGTTTTCTGTGAATGGCAAAATAAATGTTTTCATCATTATTCTGTCTATCTTATTTTTCTAACATTGAATTGCTTTCTCTTTGATAAATGGATAACATAAATCATAAGATATATCAATCACTTAAATTTCAAATTCAATTTGTTTTATTTAGTTATATGATATTTTAAGATTATTGAAATCATTTTGAAGAATTGAAATTGTTTTTAAATGTTATTTAAACTTTTAGGATAGTGAAAAATTAATATATCTTTAAAAACTAATTTTAGATTATAGGTGAAAATATGAAACTTGAAGAATTATTGGCGCCATGTCCAAAATGTGGTTCAAAAGATAAAATTGCTCACAGAAAATTATTAGACAATCACAGGGCTCATGCAGAGATGGAAACTGTAAAATGTGAAGAATGTGGTTATATTTTCTTTGTAAATGATGATATGGAAGAAGATGAAAAGAAAAAATTGTTAAATGAATTAAATAAGATACATGGTTAAAATGACATTTCATGTAATGATTATCCCTACTCTTAACTGTCCATCAAATTGTAAATATTGTTGGGGT
>ONUN01000190.1 GCA_900320955.1 uncultured Methanobrevibacter sp.
AGGTTGTGCAGCAGCTATTGCAGCGGAAATGTGTGACATTTCAATCGGTTCAGATACCGGTGGATCCATCAGAAACCCTGCATCCCACTGTGGTGTTGTCGGATTTAAACCAACATATGGTGCTGTTTCAAGACAAGGTTTACTAGATTTATCCATGAGTCTAGACCAAATTGGACCATTAGCTAATGATGTAAGCGGAATTGCACTAGCTTTAAATACAATTGCAAAATATGACGAAACAGAATGTACCACCCTTGACTGGGATAAGCCTGATTTCACTGAAGTTTTAGAAGACACAAGTCTAGAAGGCATGAAAATAGCTGTATGTAAAGAGTTCATTGATGTTACAGACGAAGAAATTAACAAAACCGTCAACAAAGCTATTGACAAACTGGTTGATGCCGGAGCAGAACTTGTAGAAGTAAGTTTCGATTACATTGACTTATGTTTACCAACATACTATTTGATTAACTATGTTGAATTCTTCTCCGCAACAAGAAAATACGACGGAAGAGATTACGGTTATAGAATTGAAGAAGTATGTGGTGAAGAAGTTTTAAGAAGAATTAAAATTGGTTCACATATTGCAGAAGCTGAATTCAGTGGAAAATACTACAAACAAGCATTAAAAGCAAGATCTGTTATTAGAGGAGAAATCACTTCAATGCTTGAAAATGTAGACTTGATTGTAGGACCGACCGTGCCTAAACTTCCTCACGAAATTGGTTCTGAAATAGAACCTATGGAAATGTATGCCTACGACATTTTAACAGTAATAGCTAACCTTGCAGGTATTCCGGCAGGAAGCATTAAAGCTGGTGAAGTGGACAATATTCCAGTAGGACTACAAATTCAAGCTAAACCTTTAGATGATGAAAAAATCATCAAAGCTATGAGTGTCTTTGAAAACACTCAATAAATTATTTTTTAAGAGAGATTTTTAGTTCAATCAATTGTTGAATTAAAAAAATCTTAAATTTTTATTAACCTGTTTTTTTTAAATATTATTAATCAAAGAAAGTTTTGGAGCAAATAAAATGATGTTGGATTCTAAAAGTTATAGAAAAGAATTTGAATATTCAAGCCTTGAAAAAGTTTTGCAAGAAAGGGACAGGATTATTAAATTCATGAAAGACTTTGAAAATCATGATTTGCCGGAAAAATATTATGAACGTGACCCTAGCCCTGAAACAGTTTATCTTTTAAACATTGATTATTTAAAAGAACTTTGTGATTTAATTAAAATAAAAATGCAAAAGAGAGATGATCCGAAACCAAAACTAGCTCCATTTCTTGCAATTGAACAAGTCCTGTCAAAACTGGATGATGAAAAACAAAAGCATTTCCTTGAAGATTTAAAAATAAAAGATGAAAAATTGTATTATGAGTACATGGAATGGAAAACAGATGAAAACAGCACAGATGAAGAATCAATCTAACAATCAAATTCAAACCATCTCCATTTAATTAAAACACTATCTAAGAGTGGAATTGACATAATATTTTACACTTGAAATATACCTCTAAAATTTTATACATTGGAAAATACAATAGATTATAAGAGAGGTTATTTTTATGACAAGAATTGGACTTGCATATTTAAATGGGTCTGTTCCAGGATTTGAAGATTTTGGAAACCTGCCTACAGATATAGTAAAAGAAAATGGTCTTGTTAATGGTGTAAAAGCTTCACAAGAACTGGATGCATTAATCATTCCCGGCGGAACATTAATCGAATCCAATGACATAAACATGGGTTTAAATACTGAAATTAAAAAGATGGCTCATGAGGGAAAACCCATCATTGGAATTTGTGCAGGATTTCAACTGCTTTCAAACCAGATTGATATTGGAAGAAAGTCACCAGTGCCAATAGTCAAGAAAGGCCTTGGTTTAATTGACGTGAATTTTTCCCCATTAATTACAAGTGACCGCGTGAAGGCCAAAGTATTTGATAACTCCTTTTTAGTAAAAAACCAAAAAGAAGATGTTGACGGTTTTCACACACATACCTACGGCAAAGTTGAAGGGGATGCCAAACCCTTATTCTATTCCAAAGTTCAGAGAATGAATTATGGTGATACAAATGAAAAAGGCGATTATAACATCTTTTCTGGAGCATGTAACGATGATGGTAATGTAATCGGTACAATGATTCATGGCATCCTGGATGAAAACCCGATTCTTGTAGAAAACCTAAGGGAACAAATAGATATACAGGACCTCAATGATATTTACAATAGAAATATACAAGTCAAAAAATTCCTACAGCATGAAGTGGGAATCAACACAAACATAAAAATACCTGAAATTAAACCTCTCAAAAAACCCAAATACTTAATGATTGGAAGTAATGGGTCCGACTCAGGTAAAACTTTCATATTAACAGGACTTGCAGGTGCAATCAGAAAAAGAGGTTATAAGGTCGCATTGCTTAAAGTAGGTCCTGACGTTCGTGATATCATACCCGGACTGTACCTGACAAAAGGAAAGATGGAAGATTTCGCATCCATAAAAATCGGTCATCTTGGATGGTGTGATATCGAATCTACAGTCGCGAAACTCAACTCATCTGACTATGATATCGTGCTTATTGAAGGTGTTATGAGTGTCAGGTGTTAACAAAGGTGGAATTGAATCTGCAGCTATAGATATCGTTTCACATGCAAATATGCTTGAGAAATTTGGAGTCTCAGTAGAGGCAGTTTTGCTCAATAAGGTATATAATGAGAATATATTTGAAAATGTAGTTCCATATATTAGGAATAATACCAATGTCGAAAAAATTCTAAAACTTCCTAAATTAAAAAATGCGGATATGAGAGGATTTATTCCGGAAGTAGAAATCAGATACGAATTATTTACATCATATGCAATGGAATTAATTGAGAATAATTTAAACATTGATGAAATAATTGGAATGGCTCGTGAAGTCGAATTCAACAAAATTTTTACATTTGATGAAATTAAAAGTAAAGTGATATAATGGCTCTTAATTTAAGTCCCGAAAAAGGCGTTAAACTTACAAAAAAAGATCGTGCACATGTACTGAAAAAAATGAAACAAGGATGGAAAGCAACCTGTCTTATTCCTGACTATGTCTTTGATGAAAATGGAGATATTCAGATTGCATCTGACATTAACAGGCGTGTAGTAAAGACTGTCAGATTCAAGGATGACGGAATCCATATTGAAAAGGCTTTGAAAACTAAGACATTAAGGATTCCTTGGATAAAAGTAATTGCAATAAATCAGTCAAAAGAAGTTAAGGACGGTTTGGAAATACAAATGAATGACGGAAGATACGTTGCATTCAGTATTTACAATTCATATAAAATAAAACAGATTACAGAATTTATAGCTAATTATATTGTAGATAAAAAAAAAGAATAATTTAAATTAATTATTCTTCTAAATATTTATTTATGATGTCTTCGCCTTTAAGCAAGATCAATCCGTTTTCTTCAGCATATTTACGAGCATCAGCGATTGAAGTAGCTTGTCCGGTTTCACCATCCATCATTTCACAAACTACACATACCGGAGTAACACCTGCAAGTTCACATAATGCAAGACCAATTTCAGTGTGTCCTCTTCTATTTTTTACAAGTCCGTCTGCTCCTCTTAAAAGACAAACATGCCCAGGAGATCTAAAAGTAGCTCCGAATTCATCAAATCTTTCATCTTTCATCATTAAAGCCATTTCACTAATGGTCATTGCTCTGTCATGGTCTGTTACACCAGTGAAAGATTTTCTGTGATTAGCCCAAATTGAAAAGGAAGACCTTTCATCATATGGAATATCATTTGGTGCGAGTTCAGCAAGTTCTGGATATTTTTCACATGCTGCCTGCATAATATCAACCATAAACGGCAATTTAATTTCATCACAAAAATCAGAATGTAGACAATTACAAATTAAACCACCAGCATCATTTCTCATGGTTGCAATTGATTTAGGGGTTACGAATTCGGAAGCGATGATCATGTCAACTTCCCCTTCCCTATCATCATCATCAAAAACTAGTACGAATTCACCATTTCTTATAGCTTCCAAAGCTTCATCTAAGTTTGTTTCTTGATTCATAGTAATATCTCCTTATTTACTAGAACCAGGGCTAAAAATAACTACAATCTATTACTTCTCTTCCATC
>ONUN01000137.1 GCA_900320955.1 uncultured Methanobrevibacter sp.
AATTAGAATGGGTGAAGTATTAACAACTATGAAAATCATGCCAGACAGTCCGGAAGTAGATTTAGAAGCTATCAAATCTACTATCGAAAGTTCAATGCCGGAAGGCGCTAAAATCCACGAAATTTCCGAAGAACCAATTGCATTCGGTTTAGTGGCTATCATCTTAAACTTCATTACTGAAGATGGTGAAGGTGGATCTGAACCTGTTGAAGAAATGGTTTCAGGTATTGAAGGCGTTGCCAGTATTGAAATTACTGGTGTCGGAAGATTAATGTAAAATTGATTTTCTGTAGTGGGAAAGATTAAAAAATCGATTTTTTCCCATAATTTCTTATTTTAGATATTATAAAAATGTATTTTTGGGTTATTAAGATTAATAACTCTCATTACTCTATTTTTTTTGGATTGGTGTATATAATTTATAATTTATAGAATAGATATATGTAGAATATAAATAATCTAGGTAATTTTCATGAAATTTAATAAAATTATTTTATGCTCAGTTATATTGATTGTTTTATCGTTTTCAGTCACTGCAATATCTGCAGCCGATTTAAACGATACTAGTGATGTGAGTGATGTTTTAAAAGATGACGGCGATAGCAAATCATTTATTGATTTAAATAATGATATTGCCTCTGAAGATTCCAGTTTTAATATTGAATCAAATTATAAATTTGATAATCAGACTGATAGAAATTATGCTAATGGAATTAGGATAGCTAAGGCTGATTATACCATCAACGGAAATAATCATGCAATTGACTGTTCTAATCAGGCAAGAGCATTTAGGGTTGTTGGAAATAATGTGGAAATAAAGAATCTGGTTATAAAAAATGCTTATTATGGTGCAGGTTCTGCAATTTTTTCCAACTCCAAGCTGACACTGAATAACGTAACTTTTATCAATTGTTCCGGTAAGGACTCTTCCAACATGGGAGCTATTGTTTCATCCAAGGGAACTCTAAACGTTAAAAACTGTAAATTCATTGATAACTGTGGTAATGAGGGTGCCTCAATCACCGCATCATTGAGTCGTGTTACTGTTGACAATTCAACATTCATCAGCAGCTCCGATAAAATCCTTAAGGGTCAAATTTACTTATCCAATTCAAATTTAACTGTTTTGAACTCTTATTTTATAAACACTACCTCCAAATATGCAACTGCAATATTTGCTACAGAAAAGGGAAAAGTTTCAATTTCAAACTCCAAATTTATAAACCTCTTTGCAAATAAAACTGCAGGTGCTATTGCAACCAAAAGTCTAATAGATCTTACTGTGAAAAAATGTGAATTTGAAAATGTTGGATCAGATAAGAATGGTGGGGCAATTTTTGTTGATGTCAATGGAGACAGTGACAAACCTCAAAAAACAACTATTCTGATTGATTCTGCCAAATTTACTAATTGTTCTTCCGAATTTGGTGGGGCTATTCTTCAATTGGGCGGAACCTTAACCATTAAAAACTCTGATTTTGTTAAAAATTCCGTAGAGTATGATGGTGGTGCAGTTTATACCAGTTTTGCTAATGTGAACATTTTAAATTCAACATTCAAATCCAATATGGCCAGGAATGATTTATCTTATGGTGGCGCAGGATATTTCGATATGGGAACAGTAATTATCAGGCAAAGCACTTTTGAGAACAATCTGGCTTTTGATGTATCTACAATTTCTGCATATGATGCTAAACTGACTTTGGAAAATAATTACTTCAACAATCCTTCCAATGTTACAAGTTTATACTCAGTATACGGAAAGGTAATCGCTAAGGGAAATACTTTCAATAGTGATAAAAGATCATTCGGCAATACAGATAATTCATATAACTTTGAAAATACTGCAAATCCTTTTATAATACATAACAATACTATCGTTGGCCCGTTACCAGAAAAATTTGATTTGAGAAACTATGGTTGGGTTTCACCTGTCAAAAACCAAGGATTTATGGGTGCCTGTTGGGCATTTGGTAATATGGCTGCATTGGAGTCTGCATTAATGAGATATGCAAATGTAACCTATTTATTGTCTGAAAATAATGTTCAAAATTCAATGCTTCAATATTCAAAATACGGACAGTTGGATATGGATGAAGGTGGAACTCCTTTTGCGCCTATTGCTTATTTGATTGACTGGATGGGAATTTTCCCTGGTGAATATGACAGCTATGATGAACTTGGTAAAATTTCTCCATTGCTTATCACTCCAGAGGACATTCACATTCAAAATGTTGTTGTTGTTCCTGCAAGAAAAAATTCTATGGACAATAATTTAATTAAGGATGCGCTTCTTAAATATGGTGCATTGGCAGTCAGTCACAATGCTAATTTTGATGAAAGTACTTATTTCAATAAATCAAGCTCCGCACAGTATTATTATGGTAAGCCAATATCAAATCATAGAGTTTGTGTTGTGGGATGGAACGATACCTATTCTAAAGATAATTTCTTAAAACCTGCTCCTGGCGATGGTGCATGGATTGTTAAAAACAGCTGGGGGTCCAATTGGGCTGACGGCGGATATTTCTATGTTTCATATTATGATAAATCATTTGCTGTGGACAAGGAAAGTGTTGGATATATAATTAATAACGATTCCTACAATAGGATTTATCAAATCGATGTTGGTGGTGAAATAAAAGTAGTCAATAATTATAATTATTATTCTAATGTGTTCACCGCTGATGAAAATGAATTGATTTCCGCAGTTGGAACCTATTTTGATAAAAATGGCAGGAATTATGAATTTACAATATCTGTAAATGGTGTTGATGTTTATTCCCAAAAGGGCATTAGTGAATTTGGAGGATATTCAACAATCAAATTAAACAAGTATATCCAAATCAAAAAAGGAGATGTTTTCCAAATAACATTCAAAAATAAGGTGCCTATTCGCTTTGATCTTAGAATCCATACTCAAAAAGGTACTTCTTTTGTAAGTAAAGATGGTAAGGCGTGGATAGATTTAGCAAACACTAAGAATGTAGCTATTTTAAAAGCTTACACAATTTCCGATTTAAACATTACTGGAAATTTGGTGAAATACTATAAGAATGACACTCCATTTGTTGCAAAAGTCGGTGCAGGTGAAAAAGTTGTTTTCGAATTCAAAGGTAAAAAATATAATCGTACTGCCGATGAAAATGGTTCTGCTAAACTCAATATCAACAGCAATCCTGGAAAGTACGCCATTACAACAATTTACAACGGAACTTCAATCGTCAATTACGTCATTATAAAAAACACTGTCGTTTCTTCCAATGTCAAAAGGGCTTATAATGCTAATTACAATTATAAATTTAGAATTGTGGACTCTGCAGGAAAACCGGTAAAGAATACTAAAGTTTCATTTTCTGTTAATGGAAAATCTAAAAATTCCAAAACTGATAATTCAGGATACATAACAATCAAATTCACCAAATTGACCAAGACACAAAAAATCACTGTTAAAAATCCGAAAACTGGTGAAAGCAGAACCACTAAAATACTGATTTATTCAAGGTTTTCAAATGAGAAAAATATTGCTATGTACTACTTTGACGGAACTAGCTTTAAAGCGATAGTGTTTGGAGACAGTGTTAAACCTGTTGGCAAAAATGTTGTGGTGACAATTAAGATTAACAAGAAAACCTACAAGGTTAAAACCAATGCCAAAGGTATTATTGCTTTTAAAATACCAAATACAGTCAAACCTGGTTCTTATAAGTTATTTGCAACTTACAAAGGAGATACTATTAAAAAGACTGTTAAGGTAATACAAAATCTTAAAACCAGTAAGTATTCTGTTAAAAAGTCTTCTAAAAAGCTAGTTGTCAAAGCAACTCTTAAGAATGGTAAAAAAGCAGTCAGCGGCAAGAAAATAACTTTGAATCTTAACGGTAAAAAATTCAGTGCAAATACCAATAAAAAAGGAATTGCTCAATTCACCCTTAAGAAAAATGTTATAAATAAACTTAGTGTGGGTAAAAAATATACAATGAGATTTACCTACCTTAGAAACACAATAAAAACAACTTTAAGCGTCAAACGTTAGAGATTTGATCTCTAACTTTTTTTTAATTTTTTGGTTAATCAAAATATTTATATATTAGTTTATACTACTTGTTATATAACACGTGATATATTATAACACGTGACATATAATATGTCTCATTTTTTTAGGTAAACCTAAAAAATACCGAAACATTTATATACTATTATTTACTATCTAATACATAGTGATGTGAAATTAGGTAGGCCTAAATATTGGGCGTATCAAAACATTACTCTCAAAACATATTATTTAAATTATCAGTCAAATAATATGCAATCTCCAAAATATATAAAATATTAAATTAGTTTTCACAATTTTCTAATTTAATATGATTGTCAAAAAAAAATAAACACCAATATTATCTCTTTTTTTAGGATTTTTTAAATTTTGGGCTCTAATTTTTTGATGAAAATTCCCATTAACATAATAACAAGCGGGAAAAATAGGGCATAGATTAATATCAACAGATTTCCGGATATTACATCACCCATAACAGTCGAACCGGCCATCAACATAATTAATATAATCACTGGGGCCAGAATGGCAACAAACGTATAAATCAAAATAAATGAATTTAATTTCTGGGAATACTCCTTTAGCTTGATTTGGGTTTCAAATGAAATGTCCTTTGCAATAATGTCCAGACTATTGGCCAGATTACCTCCAACCCTTAAAGTCCCGATTATCTGATGGATGGTTCTGCTGAGGCCTTCCGAGTTTACCCTGTGGGACATCTCCAGAAGGGAATCTTCTGTCGGTTTTCCATATTTGATTTCTTCCAAAACTCTTGTAAATTCATCCGATAGGGATCCATAATTCGAATTTTTTATTGTCAATAATGTGTCGTGAAGTCCCTTTCCTGATTTCAATTCAATCCCCATGTGCCTTAATGCATAGGGCAGTTCCTGATTTAAATCGGAGTAATCGTTTTTTTCCTTGATTTGGGGATAGTAAATGATTAATGTATAAATCATGGTCATGGATATTAGATATATTCCCCCAACTTCAAAACCGGCGAAATAACATATTAAAACCAAAAACACGGTTAAAATTACTATTACTTTCTTTTCAAGCATGTATCTCATGAGAATTTTCCGGATTTTGTCGAATTTTTCATTACTTTTTTTCAACGATTTATTGTCTTTGGGGACACTGAATCTGGAAAACATCTTAAAGTCCAATTCCTTTTTTTCATCTTCTCTTTTGGGGATAATGTCTTTCAGGGACAGGTTTTTCAATGAATTCACTAAAAGCAAGTATATCCCTCCAACTGCAATAAAAAATCTTTTGAAAATAATATCACCTGTTTAAGACAATTCTGTTTAAAACTTTTTGTGGATTTGCATAATAAAGCTCCAAAATCCCATTGACGTCATCTTCACTATGTATATTGTGATTTATCATATATTTCAGAACCATTTCTCTGCTTTCAATCTCTTTGTTAATTTCATATAATGATTTTCCACTTAAATTGGCAATCTGAGATAATGTTTTACTTGATATGCTAACGTTTTCTATAGTGTCGCTTTCAGGATTCCATTCAAAAATTTTATTTAGCTGAATCACTCCCTCTTCGGAGCCTACAATTTCTGCAACTTCACTTATTCTCCTGTATGAGACTCCTGTAGGAGTATAAATTCTTTTTTGCATGATGATAAAATCAATTGCCTGAATCATTATCTTGGGCACGGACATCGGTTCTGTTGTCAGTCTGGTTATAGTTTCTCTGGCGCTGTTTGAGTGAAGTGTTCCAAATCCTGAATGGCCTGTGTTTAGTGCTGTAAATAATGTTATTGCTTCCTGTGCTCTTACTTCTCCCACAATAATTCTGTCAGGGCGCTGCCTTAGGGAGTTTTTGACTAAATCATTCATGGTCAGTTCGCCTTTATTTTCAACGTTCGATGGTCTGGTTTCCATTCTTATAATGTGTTCATGGGGAATTTGAAGTTCCAAAGTGTCTTCTATCGTTATGATTCTTTCTTTTGGGTTTATAAAGGATGTTAATGCATTTAATGTTGTTGTCTTTCCGGAACTTGTTCCTCCGGATATTATTGCATTTGCGGATTTTACTCCAAGCCCATCAATGCATAGCCATAAAAAGGCAGCCAATTCTACGGATATTGTCTTGGAGTTTATCAAATCAATTATGGTTAAAGGGTCTTTTTTAAATTTACGGATGGTGAGTGACGGTCCATCTGCAGAAACTGGGGGAATTGTGGCGTTGATTCTTGATCCGTCACTTAATCTTCCATCCAGAATAGGGGATTCCTTATCGATTCTTCTGTTAATTTGCCTTGCCATTGAGTCGATTAAATCCGTTAGCTCCTGTTCATCATCGTATGTGATGTTGGTTTTCATCATTCCGTATTTTCTGTGATAGACAAAAACAGGTTTGTTTATGCCGATTATCATTATTTCCTCCAGCTCGTCATCCTGCAATAAGGAATCTATTTTTCCATATCCTATGATATCTCTGAGCACCTTGTGGGATAACTTATCTAAATATTCATTTGAGATATTATTATTTTGATTTTTGTCACCTAACCTGTTAAATAAAAATACCTTGATGTCATTTAATAGCTTGACTTCATCCGTCTGGAAATTTTCACCGGATGATATAGCTAAGTCAACCAAATTCTCACGAATTTCATTCAAAAGGATTTTTTCTTCAGGTGTGTAATTTTGTTTCACTACATTATATTGCTGTATTGTTGGATTATTGCTTAAATCTTGTTTATTTTCCATTTTAAAAACCTGTAAATTATTTTTTTGATATTTAGAAATTTGTAATACTAATTAATAAATTTTTATTACATTCAAAATCATAATTACTGACTTAAAACAATAGTTAATCATAAACTCAATTGTGGTGCTACTGTGTTTGATAAAAAAAATTTGGATGAAAAAATTGACGGGATTCATGAATGCGAAAAATGCAGGGATATTCAGATAAAAAAATTTTCACCAATCGTTGATTATGATGACTTTGACAATCTTTGTGATGACTTTAAAAGATGCGAATGTGGAAAAAGGCCGATTGACGTTGTGATGGCGCATATTTTAAAGATAATGGTGGAAGAGGATATAGTTCCCGAAACTGCTACTCTAAGGCGCAACTCACCTGTGCCGCTGTCCAATTTCTACTACAGCAGTCTGAATCCGCAATTTCTCAACAAAAACAGTTTGATACTCTTACATCCTGATTTCAATGAGGAAGTAACATCAAGATTGATGGGGGAAGTTTCTGAAGTGGCATGTGTTTTAAAGGGAAGTCCTCAAAATACCGTTGGAATGCTTGATAAAGATTCAAAGATTAATCATTTTGAGATTCTTGACGGGGACGATACCCAGATAAATGTCATGAGAACACTGCTTGATGAAAAGATAATCCTTGTTAAAAACCAGTCCAGGCACCATATTGAAGTGGCCGTCACCACAGAACAAAAGATGGTTCAGCTGCATAACTATTTGAATAATAATGGAATTAAAAAAGGTGTGGCTTTGCTTAAATACGGCTTTGAAAAGGTAATATTCAATGACATCAATCCTGAAATGATTGGCCAGCTTAAAGTCAATTTGCAAATAAATGAAATCAATGATGACTTTGAAATTTTCAATGAATCTTTTGAGGATTTAAAAATCGATAAGGTTGATTTGTGCGTAATCGATGCGTTTCCTGGTGCAGATATTTCAGAAATCACTGAAAAGGCAGAAAAAATAGCCGATAATGTGTTAGTTATCTAAGAACTTTTTAAGAATCAGATATTGTTTCGTGTACTTGTGAAACGGAAAAATAGATATTTTGGATTAAAAGTATTGATTTACTTCCGAAAAAATAAAAAAAGGTGTAGATGCGGCTGCATCTACATAACAGTTATTTTAGTTTTCTTGGTTATTTTGTTGTAGTATTTGTTGCCTATGTAGGTAATTGCTGCTGTGAATTTGCCTTTTTTGGTCAACTTGGTAATTTTGAATGTTGCTTGGCCTTTGGAGTTGGTTTTTGCAGTATATATTTTACCGTAAACTTTTAAATACACTTTAGTATTTTTCATGACCTTGTTTTTGTTGTTTTTTAAGGTTATTGTGTATTTTTTGGTTTTTGTTTTTACTTTGAATGTTTTTGCTTTGGCTCCTATTTTTGGAGTTGCTTTTTTGACAACAACTACATCGGCGGTCTTGGATCCAATATAATGGCTATTTCCTTTAAACTTAATTTTAGCAACATAAGTTTTTGGAACTAGCTTTTGAACAGGTACCTTAATTTGGCCTTTTTCATCAGTGACGTAATTTTTAACGCTTCCCAGATCAACAGATACTGAAGCTTTTGAGATAGGGTTGCCTTTACTGTCTTTTAGGGAAATAATTAAATTCTTATTGACATTGTAAGTTGCTGTAACAGTATTGGCGGTTAAGTTGCTTGCAATTTTATTGACAACAACTGCAGTTTCTATGGTGGAAGCAAAGTAATATTCGTCCTCGAAACTGATTTTTGCAATGTAGTTGTTTGGGGTTATGTTGCCTGTTGGTATTGTTATCTGGCCGTTTTTGTCGGTTTTGTGGTTTTTGTTGCCGTTTAGGTTTACTGTTACTGTTGCGTTTGCTATAGGGTGATTGTCCCCATCAGTTAGTGTAATGATTAGGTCTTTATTTTCACCATATGTTGTATCAACAGAATTTGCAGTTAACCTGGTTGCACTTTTGGCAATTGAAACCATGGTTTCAATGCTGGAATCCTCACGGTAATCATTTTCCCCATACTTGATTTTAACAATGTAGCTGTCTGGAGTTAAATTGCCTGTTGGTATTGTTATCTGGCCGTTTTTGTCGGTTGTGTAGTTTTTGTTGCCGTTTAGGTTTACTGTTACTGTTGCGTTTGCTATAGGGTGATTGTCCCTATCAGTTAATGTAATGATTAGGTCTTTATTTTCACCATATGTTGTTTCAACAGAATTTGCAGTTAGTTTGGTTGCACTTTTGGCTATTGAAACTATAGTTTCAATGCTGGAACCTGCATAGTAATCATTTTCCCCATATTTGATTTTAATAGTGTAGTTGTTTGGGGTTAGATTGGCTGTTGGTATTGTTATCTGGCCGTTTTTGTCGGTTTTGTGGTTTTTGTTGCCGTTTAGGTTTACTGTTACTGTTGCGTTTGTTATAGGGTGATTGTCTCCATCAGTTAGTGTAATGACTAGGTCTTTATTGTCTCCGTAAGTTGTTTCAACTGAATTTGCAGTTAATTTGGAAGTTGCTTT
>ONUN01000133.1 GCA_900320955.1 uncultured Methanobrevibacter sp.
AAAAGGCAATATCACTCCAGAAATGGAGTTCGTTGCACAAAAAGAGAATATTGATGTAAATAAACTAGCCAGATTAATAGATAAGGGATTAGTTGTAATCCCTAAAAACATATACGGCAAATCAAAACCCTGCGGCATTGGTGAATGCCTTAAAACCAAAATTAATGCAAATATAGGTTCATCATCCAAAATTGATGATATCGAACTGGAAGTTAACAAGGCAAAATTGGCGCAGGAATATGGAGCTGACGCACTTATGGACTTGTCAACAGGTTCCGATTTGAAATTATTCAGAAAAAGGATTATGGAAGCTGTGGACTTATGTATTGGAACAGTACCGATTTATGAAGCAGGCGTTGTGACATTGAATAAAGGCAATGAAATTATTGACATGGACCCTGATGACATCTTCAAGGCCATTGAAAATCAGGCAAAGGAAGGTGTGGACTTCATGACACTTCACTGCGGCATTACAAAGGACCTTGTTCAAAAGCTGAAAGATGCAAATAGAATGATGGGAATTGTCAGCCGTGGGGGAACTTTTATGGCTTCCTGGATTAACCACAATGGCAAAGAAAATCCATTATATGAAAATTACGATTATTTACTTGAACTATCTTATGAATACGACATTACATTATCTCTGGGTGACGGTCTAAGACCTGGCTGTCTAGCAGATGCAAGCGATATCCCTCAAATTCAAGAACTTGTCAATTTAGGCACTTTGGTTAAAAGGGCTCAAGATGCCAATGTCCAGGTGATGGTGGAAGGACCGGGACACATGCCATTAAATCAAATCAAGGCAAATATGGAAATTCAAAAGACAATATGTCATGGTGCTCCGTTTTATGTTTTAGGCCCATTGGTAACTGATATTGCGCCGGGTTATGATCACATAACCGGAGCGATTGGAGGAGCGATAGCTGCAAGTGCAGGAGCAAACTTTTTGTGTTACGTGACTCCTGCAGAACACTTGTCCCTGCCTAGTCTTGAAGACGTTAAGGAAGGGGTGATTGCTTCCAAAATTGCTGCAGAAGCTGCAGATGTTGCAAAAGGACTTGATTCTGCATGGACTCGTGAGCGTGCAATGGCAAAGGCCAGAAGGGAATTTGACTGGGAGGCCCAATTTGACCTGGCATTGGACAAGTCCAAGCCTAGAAAGTATCGTGACAAATGTGAACTTGATGACAATGAAATGTGTGCAATGTGTGGAGAATATTGTGCAGTTAAAATAGCTAAAGGAGATTTCTAATGAAATATCAGGAATTGGTAGACGTTTACTCCGCACTTGAGGCGACTACAAAAAGGCTTGAAAAAACGGAAATAATAGCCGAATACTTGAAAAAATTAGATTCCGACACAATTGAAAAGGTAGGTCTGTTAATTCTTGGAGTTGTATTTCCGGCATGGAGTTCAGAAGAAATCGGAATTGGAGGAAAACTGGTTGAAAGAGCTGTAGCTGAAGCTGTTGGAACTACACAGGCCGCAGTTGAAGATGCCGTTCGTGACGAAGGAGATATCGGCCTTGCATGCATCAAGCTATATGCTAAAAAATCCCAAATGACATTTTTCTCACAGCCATTGACAATAGATTTTGTTTTTAACAGCCTGCGCAAACTATCCAAAATCAGCGGTTCACGTTCAACAAACCGTAAAATTGCAGTCATCCTTGAATTATTATCACAGGCCAGCGCTACAGAAGCAAAATATTTAACCCGTACAATTACAGAGGAACTGAGAATAGGTGTCGGAGATGGTGTTGTTAGAGATGCCATAGCCCAGGCATTTGATATTGACAAAGGAATTGTCGAAAGAGCTCAAATGCTTACCAATGATTTTTCTGTCGTTGCAAGAACTGCTAAAGAGGAAGGGGAAGCAGGACTTAAAAAACTTAACCTGACCCCAGGAACACCAGTAAAACCAATGCTCGCACAGCTTGCACCTCCACTTGATGAAATCATTCCAGAAATGGGCGAAGCAATCTGTGATACAAAATACGACGGCATCAGACTTCAGGTTCACAGAAGTTCTGATGAAATCAACATATTCACACGAAGACTTGAAAACATTACCCATGCACTTCCGGAAATCGTTGAACTGTTCGATGAACACCTGCCTCATGAAGACTATATTGTAGAAGGGGAAGTAATAGCTACAAGAGATGGAAAGCCACTGCCTTTCCAGAATATCCTGCATAGAGTTAGAAGAAAACATAATGTTGAGGAAGCTATGGAAAATGTACCGTTAAAGGTATTTCTGTTTGACGTGATGTATTATAAGGTTCCAATGATTGACGAACCTCTAAAAAGCAGAAGAGAAACTTTAGAAAACATTGTAGACACATCTGTTGATGAAATGAACTTGAGTACAATGAAAGTCGGAACACCCGACAATATCAGCGAACTTCAGGAACTCTTTGAAACATCAATTAACGAAGGTCACGAAGGAATAATGATTAAGGATGCATCAGCACCATACATTCCGGGTTTAAGAGGTAAAAAAATGCTTAAATACAAGGCGGAACCTGAAACACTGGACATGATTATTGTCGGAGGAACCTATGGAATAGGAAAACGTGGAGACTTTGTCGGATCATACCTTGTGGCTTTAAGGGACGAGAATGATGACTTTAAAACTGTCGCTTATGCCGCTACAGGCCTTGATGACGCTACCCTTGAATACCTGACCGGAAAAATGAAAGAGCTTGAAATCTCAACTAAAGGCCGTGAAATTAAGGTTGAACCTAAAATAGTTTTGGAAATTGCATTTTCAGAAATTGTAGAATCCCCAGAATATGAAACCGGATATTCACTAAGGTTCCCTGTCGTTAAAAACATCAGAAAGGACAAAGGTCCAATGGACGTTGATACTGTTGACAGACTACTTTCAATGTACAACACTGGAAATTAAGCTTCAGGCAATTCCCTGATTTTAATAATGACTGTCCGTGTAAGAGGATAAACGATAATTTCATAAATTGTTTTGAACAATGCTTGTGCCACAATCATCAAAAGCAGTGCTTCCAAAGGCATTGTTCCTAAAAATCCTATGAAAATGAACACAATAGCATCCAAACCTTCACCGAAAAGTGTTGATACGATACATCTGAAGAACAATTTATCCTCATCCCATTTTTTCAGATAAACCATTAGTTTTGCATTTACAATTGAACCTACCAGATATGCTGCAAAACTAGCTATCAGCAATCTAAATGTACTTCCAAGAACAATGCTGAAAGCCTCGGAGTTTTCAAAAAATACCGGTGCTGGCAAAAGAATTGTTATTTGATAGCATATTACTGCAACAATATTCATTAAAAATCCAAGAATGATTACCTTTCTAGCCTTTTCATAACCATAGATTTCAGCCAAAACATCATTTACAATATATATTACCGGAAATATTACAACACCACACGGCAACGTGAATGAAAAGAAATCGAATGTTTTGCCGGCAATGATATTTGAGACAATCAGGGATGCAGTAAAAATTCCACACAGCATTGCGTACAATTCCGTTTTGGCCATATTTTCAAACATATTCATACTATATTTCTCATTTCAGATAAGTTTTACAGATTGAAATCCTATCGGCTATTTTTACTTTAAAAAATAATAAGAACTTATGGAAATTACAGATGACAAATTATTGAAAATAGCTTTAATAACCTCCCTTGTCGGAATAATTGGTCTAATCATATTTACTCCTACAATCGAGGTCAAGGAAGTTGAACTGAAAGACATAAATAGGGGAATGATAGATGAAGAGGTAAAGGTTAGCTGTGTAGTGCAGGACATTTCACAGTCAAAATCTAAAAGCAGCTATTTTTTTACCATCAATGACGGCACAGCCCAGATGCCATTGATAATTTTTGAAAACCAGGCATCGGAAATCCAGTCCAATAACATGGACATCAATGATTTCAAAGATAAAAAGGTCGAAGTTGTCGGAAAAGTTACTGAATATAACTCTCAGCTAGAATTAATTTTATCTTCGGGAGACAGTCTAAAAATATCTAATTAAAGGAATATATATTTATTAATTAAAATCCAAAAATAATATAAAATAAAATTTTAAGGATTTAATAAAATGTCAGATAAAAAACGATTATTTGGAACATTTGGAGTCAGAAGAACTGCAAA
>ONUN01000223.1 GCA_900320955.1 uncultured Methanobrevibacter sp.
GTAGTCGGGTCTTCGACTCCTGCAAGCATTTTTGCGAATGTGGTTTTACCGATACCGTTTGAACCAAAAGCAGTCACGATTTCATCATAAAAGATTTCGCCTGCATCTGCAGTCAATGTAAATCCGTCATATTCCTTATTCAAATCTGAATAGCTTGCAAGTGCATCTCCTTCATCCTCTGGAGTTGGTGGTCTTATTGTAAACTCGATTGGATTTTTTCTTATTCTGACATTTTCTTCAGCTAAAAATCCATTTATGTATGCATTGATACCTATACGAACTCCTTTTCTTCCGGACACTACACCGTATCCTCCAGGCTGTCCATATAATATGTGAACATTGTCAGACAGAGCATCTAAAGTAGCAAGGTCGTGCTCAATTACAAGAACGCTTTTTCCTTCTTCTGCAAGAGATCTGATTACTTTTACTGCATTAAGTCTTTGAGACACGTCAAGCCAGGATGTTGGTTCGTCAAAGTAGTAAAAGTCCCCTTCCCTTAAAACTGTTGCAGCAATTGCGACCCTTTGAAGTTCTCCACCACTCAGGTTTTGCATTTCCCTGTCAAGAACGTTTTCAAGTTGCAGTTCTTTTGTAACGTATTCTAGCTTGTCTCTTTCATTGACGTTTTCAAGTAAATCTTTCACTTTACCTTTAACGACCTTTGGAAGCTGGTCAACCATCTGTGGCTTTAGGATGGTTTTTATGTTTCCTTCGGACAAGTCCTGAAAATACTTCTGAAGTGAAGAACCTTTGTAAAACTCAATGACTTTTTCCCAGTTTTCAGGCGGATTTTCAAAATCTCCGAAGTTTGGTATCAGATTTCCAGATAATATATTCATGATTGTGGATTTACCAATACCGTTAGGTCCTAAAAGTCCTAAAACAGTTCCTTCTTCAAGATTTGGAAGTCCAAATAATTCAAACTGGTTTTGTCCAAATCTGTGAATTGGATTGTCTGCCGCTTCAGGTAAGTTAATGATTGTAATAGCGTCAAATGGGCAGCGATTTGTACAGATACCGCACCCTTCACATAATTCTTCAGATATCAACGGTTTTTTTGTATCTTCATCAACTACTATGGTGTCTTCTTCCATTCTAACACCAGGACAGTAGTGAATACAGACATAATCACATTTTTTAGGCTGACATCTGTCCTTATCTAAAATTGAAATACGAGTCATTATAATCTCCTTAAAAATATAATCATATATAATTCTATTAATTCTATTTAATTAATTTATTGTAAAATAGTTGACTTTCAAAAAACTTTTTAATTATTTAGTTAAATATTTATTATTGATAATATGAAACAGGCAATGATTGTAAGAACAGATTTGAAAATGGGCAAAGGAAAAATTGCTGCTCAATGCTGTCATGGAGCTATTGGTGCATACAAGAAATCTCCTCAGGATAAAATCAGGAAATGGGAAAATGAAGCTTATGCAAAGGTAGTTTTAAAAGTTAAAACCAAGGAGGAACTTTTGGAGCTTAAAAAGTTGGCTGACCAAAAAGTAACAGTTTTGGCACTCGGTCCTGATGAGGATGAAATAATTGATGAAGTGACTGGGGATTTGAAACTTTTATAGTTTAACTATTATTTTAATGATGGCACTATTCAATTAAATGAGGTAGATATTATGGGCATAAAACAGGTTGTAAAAATAGGGGGAAGTCTTTTTCCAGATTATGCAATTGAACTTGCAAAACAATTGAAAAACACCAATTCACTAATTATTTTAGGCGGTGGCGATTTTGCAAATTTGATTCGCAAGTATGATGAGGAAATTCATTTTTCACAAAAAACAACCCACTGGGCAGCTATTGATTGTATGGACATAATTGCAAAGCTTGTTGATGATAAGGTGGGCTCTACCAAATTGGCATATTCCATTGAAGAGGCCAATGAAATTTCAGATGATGGTTTTACTCCAATTTTTATTGTTTCAAGATTTTTAAAAACAGAAGATCCTTTCGAATGCTCATGGGATGTGACTTCAGATTCCATTGCCGCTTATGTTTCACACCTTCTAAATGCAAAGCTTTTAATAGTAACAGATGTAAATGGTATATATACCCAAGAACCGAAAGAGCCAGGTTCAACATTCATAAGTAAAATCGATGCAAAAACTTTACTAACTTTTCAAGAGTCGTCGATTGATGTAATGTTACCGTCTCTTTTATTAGAGTTTGGGACTAATTGTTATGTTGTGAATGGGAAGTGCCCTGAA
>ONUN01000136.1 GCA_900320955.1 uncultured Methanobrevibacter sp.
GAAGGACAACTTCCACTACAAGTACCACATTGGAAACAGTGTTTTACAGTTTCAATTCCAGCATCAATGAACTCAGCAGTGAAATCTGGGTCACGATTACTATCATTTAATAATTCTTTATCAGTTAATAAAGTCATATTATCTCCTTTTTTATCTTCTTTTGATTTTTCTTCAATTTCATCAGCATCTACTTCTTCAGAAGTTTCTTCAACTTCTTCAGCTGATTCTTCGACAATAGATTCTTCAGATTCTGCCCCATCTTCAACAGGAACTTCCACTTTCTCAGCAGCTTCAGTTTCCTCCACAATTTCTTCAGATGGAACTTTATCTGGTTTAGAAAACTTAACAACAGTTTCTTTTTCTATTGTGTCTCCTTCTAAAGTTTCGATGTCTTTTTTAAAAGTTTTTTTAAAAGTTAACTCTTTGGAACCATCCTCTTTTTTATCAAAAGATACAGATATTCCCTTGGTTCTTCCAGGAGTAACTTCGACATCATCAGATGTGTTTGAAACATCAGGTTTGATGTCTTTTTTTTCATTTTCTCCTTTAAATAAATGTTTAAGACGATTTACTATAGACATTGAAAACACACCTCGGATAATCATTGGATAATATCCTCAAATCCTTACTAATATTCTTTAAAAGAACATATATAAAGGTTACTAAAATTTTTGCCTGTGTAACCTAAATGATTACACTATAAAAAAAATTTTTATAAACCTAAAAATATAAAACATATACCAACAAAAAGAGGAAAGAAGCAAATGATAAAAAAATTTGAAATTAAATCACATGACGGTCCTGGAAGAATCGGAAAGCTTGACGGAAACTTAACTCCAAAAATTTTTTACAAAAATCAGATGAAAATTGCCCCAAATCAAGGCTCATCATACAATATTGACCGTGAAATTGCAGAATTCAACGTAAAAGAAACATTAAGATTAGCCAAAGAACATGTTAATGATGCAGACATTGCAGTTATTCAGGGATCCAAATATATTGATTTAAGATTAGAATGTATGAAACAGCTTGAAGAAATTGGCTACAACGGTTTTATAATAGCTAACGGAGATGCCCTCCTAACCAATCCAAAAGAATTAGTTGAAGTAGTTATCTCTCTTAAAAAAGAAGCTAAAAAATCAAGCTACTTTATTTTTCCATTTGCTGAACTATCATTTATGCCCATTTTAACTTATATGGGAATTGATGGATTTTTAGCAGATTCCGCAAATTATTACAGTCATTTAAATGTACTTCAAACACCAACAAAAGCATATGATTTGAATACATACCATATTTATGAAAATCTCACACAAAAAGAGCTAGAAGAAAAAAACATTGAAAATATGGAATTTACAATAAAAGAAATCTATGCACACATGAAAAATAATTCATTGAGAAATTTAGTTGAAGAAAGATCCGGAACAACACCTCAAAACATCTCAACTTTAAAAATTCTTGATAAAACTCAAATGGATTATTTGCTGGAATACACCCAGCTATTTTAAAATTTTAAATGACTGAATAATATTTTTGAATTGTCTTTCAGATTCACCGGACACATCTAAAGTCCTCAACTCAAAAATATAAATCTCACCATTTTCAATAAATACGTAAGTGTGAATATCAAAGTTTATTTCAGGAGTATCCATATTTGCATGCAACTTAATTGAATTCATTCCTGCAATTTCGATGAAATCTGAAGCAATGATTACTCCACCGTCATCAGATATTGCATCTTCCATAAATATCTTATAATCATCAAGATTTGTCGCTGTCGGAAACATTACTGCATTAATCAAATTATCCTGACCTTTGGATAATGTTGCAATGCAATCTGGATTTGACAATATGTCTGCCTTTTCAACTTCCCACTCGTCGGGATATTCGAAAGTGATTTTTCCACTATTAAAAGTTCTCATGGATTATTCCTCTTTTTTGGATGTTTCAATAGTTTCTGGAGCTTCTTCTATAGTGTCAATATATTTTGAGAAAGGTTCTGGAAGTTTTGGCATCACTTCTTTTAAGATTTCAGCAGCATCAAGCTCTAACGCTTGTCCTGAAAGCAATTGGTTAACATCAAAGTCAAATTCAAATGGTTTTAGTAAATCCTCAGTAGGTACTCTTAAATTAATCTTGTTTTTATTCAATATCATTTTAAGAGTACTTGTATTTCTAATCTGCTCATTCATATCTTCAACAGTGCTATTTATCTCATATGCTATAGCTTTATTTTTCTCGTTAACTTCATGTTTGGATTTTTCAATGGATTTTTCCAAATCACTAATCAAAAGCGCATTTCTTCTATTGATATTATCACGAGCTTCATCAATAACAACATTTATTGCATTCAAAATAGATTTATTTAACTCAACATTATAAGCCAAAATCATTTTATTTTTATAGTCGAGTTCCTTAAAAATAGCTACTCTTTCATCATCGATTTTAGTAATTTTCTTGTTTAACTCATGAATTTCATCTTTAGCTTTAATGAGTTCTTCCTTATCAGTCAACTGTTCTTTTAAAGAATCTACATCATCAAAAAATGACCCTTTAAGGGTTTGAATTTGATCTTGCAGATTAGCAATTTCATCGTCCTTTTCCTGAATTGTCTGATTAAATTCCTCAAGTTTTTCATCTGAAAACTGATTATCAATTAAACTTTCATATTCTTCTTGAGCAAGAACTTTCACCAATTCATTATCTTCAAAAGGATCCTCTTTTTTAAGACTAACTTGCTTTTGTTTGGATTCTTTTTCAACAGTATTACCATCTTTATCTTTACTATTATATTTTTTAGTATAAACTCGGACAGTTCTAAATTCATCACTTTCCATTATTACACCCACTCTATAATATTAAATAAGATTAGTTTAATTTAAATAGTTAAGTATTATTTATAGAAAAAAAGAAAAAAGAAAAAAATAATTTTATTATTTGTTTTCCTTCTCAATCCACAACAACATCGCCTCTTCAATCGCACGGGAATACCAACCAGTTTTAAACAACATCTTACTAGAGGCTAATCTGCGAAAATTCAAGTCAATGTCATTATTGATGGTAATAGTAACACGTTTGTTTTTAGACATACAATTAGATAGTACACACTAGTTAATAAATGCTTCAGTGTTTTTTCAGGTCATTTTTCTATGCAAAAATGAATATTAACATAATTGAAACTCAATATAGCATGTACAGATGTTTTTAAAATTTCAATTTTATAATTCTGAAAGATTTTGGAAAGTAAATGAATGCTTAAAATCTACAACATGAAAATTCATTGAATCTGCGAAACATTATTAGTCAATATGCTTCCATTCATTGTTGCCCAAATGCTCATATTTATTGCCGTCAGGACCTTCATGAATTTCTCCAGTGCGAATTATTCTACCTTCCTGTTTACTGTAAAATGCACCTGCATCATTATCTGATTCATTTGACATATCATCACCTCTAAAATTCATTATAGATATTTTTTGAGTTAAATCAAAAACACAAAAAACTAATTTTTTGTTAAAAATTTTTATTAAGTTTTGTTACTACCCTTATATAAATTGATACCCTCAAATTTCATCAGAAATTATTCGAAAAGCATACAATCCCCCCCATATTTTATTGAATTACTTAAATTTTTTCATTTTTTACCAAATTTTGTAAAAAATAACTTACTAAAAAAAGATTTATATAAACAATTCTAAAAATAAGAAATAGAGGTGTATCAAAATGACTATCAAAAAAGTTGTTGTAGCTGGAGGAGGAGTACTCGGAAGTCAAATTGCTTTACAAAGTGCATACTGCGGATTTGATGTAACAATCTGGCTTAGAAGTGAAGGATCAATCGAAAGAGCAAAACCAAAACTTGAAAGATTTAAAAATATCTATGTTGACACTCTTGAAAAAATGAAAACTGACGCCAATGCATATTGCAGAGGCCTAAGCAAAAAATCCGATTTAAGCGATAGCGAAATTGATGAATTGAAACAAAATGCTGAAGATGCATACAATAATATAATATTAACAACAAGCTATGATGAAGCTGCATCAGGTGCTGATTTGATTATTGAAGCCATCGCTGAAAATCCTGAACAAAAAATAGCATTCTATCAGGAACTGGCCAAACATATGGATGAGGAAACCATTCTTGTAACCAATTCATCAACACTGCTTCCGTCAATGTTTGCAGAATATACTGGAAGGCCTGAAAAATATCTTTCACTCCACTTTGCAAACACAATCTGGCAGAACAATACAGCAGAAGTAATGGGACATCCAGGAACCGAGCAGAAATACTACGATGAAGTAGTTCAATTTGCTGAAGACATCAATATGATTCCATTAAAACTTAAAAAAGAACAGCCAGGATACATTCTTAATTCATTGTTAGTTCCATTTTTAAGTGCTGC
>ONUN01000138.1 GCA_900320955.1 uncultured Methanobrevibacter sp.
AAAGGAATTAAAGTAGGCTTAACAATAATCTTATTGGCCACAATATAATATCCGTATTGGGCAGTGACCAGATAAGAGCCCGGCTGAAAATTGATTTTCAATTTTGCATTGCCGTTTTTATCAGTTTTAACAACATGTTTTTTTAAGTTTACAGTAAATGTAACCTTTTTATTTGCCCCAACAGGTTTTCCATCATTTCCATATACTTTAACAGTATAATATTTCCCACTGTTAAAATAAAGATTATAGTTCTTGTTTCCGGTCAATACATCAAATACATTAATTTTATCAGAAGTAACATCCGGAGCTACAACATTCACAAGATATAATGTGTGAACACCCTTTTTTGCAGGAAACAAAAACAAGGCAACACCGTTAGAGTCAGTTGTTGCATTGACTCCAAGCAAGACTGAATCCACCCCACAATACACGATTGTATTTTTTAGAGGTTTACTTTCATTATCTAAAAAAGTTGCATAATACTCAATAGCCCCATTATACCTTTTTACAACATTGCCTGGAATAATTGAACTTGAATTGTCATTTACATTATCAGAATAATCAACAGAAACAGCTGATTCATCACTTACATCAACTATCTCATTTTGATTTGAAAACTCAACAATATCCTCTTTTTGAGTGTCCATTACCAAATCAGTCGCATTTTCATCCGCTGCAAAACTGGCAGACACTGAAATTAAAACAGAAAACATCAACAATAAAATGAAAAATTTATTTAATTTAATTTACACTCCTCCGTAAAAATAATATTACTATATTAGAAGATTAAAATATTTAAAGTTTGCTTTAAAAAAAAAGAAAAAAAGAAAGAGGTGGAATTAGTATTCCACAGGGAGTGGTAATCCCATTTTTGCTCTTTTATCACGTTCTTTACCGTTTTTGTCTTTTTTACCTTTAGCTAATTTTTCAAGTAAAGGAAGACCTGGTTTTACTTCGTCCATTGGTTTTGTTTCAATTAAACCAGCATCAACTGCTGCTTTAAATACGGTTTCACCATCACCAGTTCTTGTTAAAACAGTGGACCATCCATCAGGAGATCCAACAGAACCGGTTGATACGTCAGCCCATTCAGCAACATAGTCCATACAGATGTTACATCCAGCTTGTTCATATCCGTGTGTTTCTTTAATAGCTAAACCTGAGTCTTCACCATCTTTGGTTAACCAGAATTTACCTTTACCAATGTCCATTTTAGAAGCATCTTGTAAGCTGTCAAATCCTAATTTTGCAGTTGCAAAGGTATCAAGAGAAGCCATTGGGAAGTTTTCCATACAGTAGATACCGATGATTAATTTGATTTTATCAGCGACAAATCTTGTGAATGGATAAGCTTGTGCTTTTCTTAAACCTTGGGTTTGACAAGGGGTTGATACTACACCAACTTTTTCTAAACCATATTGACGTGTTGCTTCTTTTAATGCAGATAAGGTTGGGGACATTGAGTATTTAGTTCCTGCTGCTGCAATAACTTCATCAGCTGAGGTTACTACAGTAGGAATTGGTCTCCAATCTTCATCAGGAGTTCCAGCAACGACTGCACCTTCAATGATTCCTTCATCGAGTGCGTAACAGAGTAATGCTGAAACAATTCCTCCATCTTGGGATACGTCTAAAATTTTGCTATCAGTAGATCTTGCAGATACTGCTTCTTTATAAGTACCTAATACCATATCCATTCCTCCTAAAGTCCAGTTTCCTCTTTAATTCTTTTGATAGGTAACCATGCTCTTGGACACATTGCATAACAAGATCCACATTTAATACATCTGTCTCTGTCACAGCTAGGTCTACCTTCAGAAAAGCCCATAGCTCTTGTTGGACAAGCTAGAGCGCAAGTTCCACATCCAGAACATAATCCGTTACGGATTATATTAGTTAATACATCACAGCCACATCCAGCGTTACAAGCAGCTTTATCAATAGCAGGTTGTAAGTATTCCATGTCTCCGTTGCATAATGCTACAACAACTTTTGCAATCATTTCAGGAGCTACAGGACAACCAGGAAGTGCACAATCAACTTTAACTAATTGACTGATTGGTGCGAATGATTCGTGTTTAGGTTGTGCTTGTTGACCTCCACGTGCGAAGGTTGTGAAACAACCGGTCATAGCACATGAACCAAATGCACAGATTAAACCTGATTTTTCTCTTGCCATTAAAAGTTCTTGAACACTGTGATCATCTTGTAAACAGACTGATCCTTCAATTAAACATAAGTCCATTTCAGGCATTTCTTCAGCGAAGGTACCGTGAACCCATTTGTCTACTAAAGTTTGTCCGTATACGATATCAACCATGTCAGTTAAAACTGTAGATAAAATGTCATAGTTTTCAGTTAAAGACATTGCATCTCCAGTACAACCACTTAAGTGTATGTAACCAATACGTGGTTTTGCTGAAGCAGCTTTTGGTTCTTCTGCAGGTGCTTTTGTTTCTGCAGGAGCAGCTTCAACTTTTTTCTCTGCTTTTGGTGCTTTTGCTTCTTCAGCGCCGCCGAAAGCTTTTTTCAATTTATCAAACATTATTTTACCCCGATTTCTTTTAAAATAATATCTATAGTCTTTGGAATCGCCTTTTCCACAGGTTCTGTTAAACCCATATCCACATCCGGAGTTGGTATCTCAGCAGGTTTGCAGCCAACAATTACAACCTCGCATTTGTTTTCTGAAATTTCACGAAGAGGATCCTCAACAGTCAATCCATGAGGATTATCATATTTCCCTTGTTGCATTATACTTGGATCAAAGACATCCACGGTACCCGGTTCGGCATCGAATTCCACAACGTCTATAACAATGAGTTTTTTCCAGTCATATTCAGAATATAATGGGAAAAAGTTAGTAGGCGCTGCAGTTCCTCCGTCAACGAATTGAACACCATCAGGCAATGTTTTGTTTGCAACTTTCTCTTCAATTTCCTTTAAAATATCTTTGTCAAATTCATTTTCAACGAAGTCTGTAACGGCTGGGTCATAATAGTCGTTTTTATCATTAAATAACTTTTGCAATAAGTTAATGACAATTGGACCGTATCCATCATCTTTAAATAGAACATTCCCGCATCCAATAACAATTATGTCCGAATCATAAGGCATTAATTAATCCTCCCAAATACTTAGATTCTCACCATTTCATTTTTAAGAATGGATTTATCTTCATCGTCAACTACCATCACATGAGTTGCACAGGATAAACATGGATCGTAAGCTCTGATTACATGTGGACCTAACTCATGGTGGAATCCTTCAGTTGCAGGACCCATTGTTGGAATGTTCCAAGTAGTTGGTACAATTGCTGAGTAGAATTGGGTTTTACCTTCTTTGACTTGAGCCATGTGTACGTCAGTTCCTCTAGGACCTTCTATGACACCAAATCCAAGTTCACCAGTTCCTCTTTTATCGTATGATACGTTTGCAGGTGCTGCAGGATCAATTGCATCTAATGCTTCTAAACAAGCATCATAGTTTTTCAACATTTCGTCAGCACGAGCTACATGTTGAGCAATTACACCTTTGTCTTTGAATCCAGCATATTTTTCCATTCTTGCTCTTGGACCAGTTTCAACATTAGTACCTTCCCATAATGGAATTACTGAACATGCTTTTTTACCAATGTCTGGTTCATCATACCATGCTTCAGGTAAAACTTCTGAGAATTTGTCCATATCGAAATCGTTGGTACCGTAAGTTGCATCCATTGCCATTAATGGTTGGTTGACTACACCTAAATCTTTAGGTAAACCAGCTTCAAGTACACAGTTTTTAATGAATTCAATGTGTGCATCGAGTTTTGGTTTTAAAGCAGTCATTCTTTCGATTAATCTTTCTTTGGTGAATGGTGTGATGTTTCTAGCCATTCCTCCAACTCTGATATCAGCAGGGTGAATACCTTCACCAGCAATCATGTCAACAACATATTGAACAGTTTTTCTTACTTCACTTACACTGTTAACTGCATCTGCGAATTTGTCTTCAGGGACAACATCCGGTGCAACTAAGAAGTGGTGAATTGCTGCACTGTTAATACCGTGTGCTGCTGCGACAGCTTTTCTTAACAATT
>ONUN01000141.1 GCA_900320955.1 uncultured Methanobrevibacter sp.
GCAGTGCTCTGACTTATTCCTGGGATACCGTGAGATCGCGGGTTCGAATCCCGCCCCCGGCATCCTAAATCCCAGGAATTTTCCATCTTAACTATTTTTAAAACAATTTTTTTCAAATCATAACAATTTTATATTTTAATCAATTAAACTATCATTGTTAAGTTATTGAGGATTTGAAAATGTTATATAATAAACTTGGGAAAACTAATTTAGAAGTTTCAAGACTGGGTTTTGGAACAATGAGACTTCCAACAAAAAATTCCAACGATGAAATCATCGAAAGTGAAGCTAGCGAAATGCTGACATATGGAATTGAGAATGGAATTAACATCATCGATACCGCCTATCCATACCACAGCAAAACTTTGGACGGCAGCGGAACTAGCGAAACATTTGTTGGAGAGTTTTTAAAAGAAAATAATTACAGAGAAGATATTTTACTTTCAACAAAATCCCCTTCATGGGCTATTGAAAAAAAGGAAGATTTTGATTTTTATCTTGATGAACAGCTTAAAAAACTTCAAACCGATTATATTGACATTTATCTGCTTCATTCACTTACCGTTCCGGATTGGGAAAATGTAAAAAACCTGGATGTTCTTGATTTTCTTGATGACTGTTTAGCAACAGGCAAGGTAAAGCATGTTGGATTCTCTTCACATATAGAGGTAGACTATCTGATTGAAATCATAGACGAATATCCGAAATGGGAAGTCGTTATGACCCAAATGAACTATCTGGACGAATATTACCAGTCAGGAGTTATGGGATTGGATTACCTGAAAGATACAAATATTGGAAGCATGATAATGGAGCCTCTAAGAGGCGGAAGGTTAGTTCAAAACATTCCTCAGGAAATCCAAAATTTATGGGACAGTGCCGAGGTTAAAAGAACTCCTGTCGAGTGGGCTATGCAATACTTATGGAACAGGGATGACGTCGATTGCGTTTTAAGTGGAATGACTTCCCTCGACCAGGTTAAGGAAAATGTTGAAATTGCAAATAAAATTGATGAAATCAGCGAAAATGATCAAGAATTAATCAGAGAAGTTGCAAGAACATACCGGACATTTTTGGGAAACAACTGTACCAGATGCGGATATTGCATGCCATGCCCCCATGGAGTGGACATCATAAATTGTTTGACTGAATATAATATTGCACATATGCTGAATGACCCAAAAGCAAGTGCCATGCAGTATTTTAGCCTAATAGATGATGATTCAAGAGCAGACAGTTGTGTGCAATGTATGGAATGCATCCCATTTTGTACCCAAATGTTAGACATTCCCGAAGAATTGGTTAAGGTTCACGAATACTTTGGAAGCGAATTTGACCACTTTTAGTGATAATATGGCAACTGACGACAAGTATTGGGAGATTATGACTCGCCAAATAGACATTGTAGGCAAAAGCGAGCAGGAAAAATTCAAAAACTCCAAAATCACAGTTATCGGATGCGGTGGAATTGGCGGCGAAACCATCGAGATGCTTGCAAGAATGGGTGTTGGCGAACTGGTTCTGGTTGATGAAGATGTTTTTGACTGGTCAAATCTGAATAGGCAAACATTTGCAACTGTGAATGACATAGGTCTGGAAAAAAGCGAGATTGCAAAACAGAAGGTTGAATCAATAAACCCTTATGTGAAAGTAAGCAATTTTACAAAGCATGTTGATTTGACAAACGTTGACGAACTCATTAGGGACTCCGACATCGTCATAGATGCACTTGACAACATCACAACCAGAGTAATCGTTTCAAGAAAGGCCAGAGAATATAAAATACCTTTCATCCATGGTGCGATCCATGGAACATTGGGCCAGGTCACCGTATTTTTATCAAATACAAAAAGTTATGAAGAAATGTTCAACCTTCCATCACTCGGAAAAGAGCTAAGTGACGAAACCCTCAGTGATTTGAAAGGAATCTCTTCAGGAACTCCACCGGCTTTAGGACCTACTCCAAATTTGATAGGTTGTCTTGAAGCGACAGAAGCCTTTAAAATCGTGACAGGAATGGGCAAAGTTACTGTTGCACCAAAAATATTGACATTTGATTTATTGAACTTCGGGTCATTTGAAATAGAAGAACTTTAACAATGACTCACTTTTTTAACTCTTTTTTATAGTAAATTGAACAGATATTTATAAACAAATAAAATATCTAAATAAAATTTATAAAATTAAATTAATTTTATACATTAATATCAGATAATCCATTTATATAATTATTTTTTTTCAAAATCTTTATATAGTAATGAATGATAGATATAACTCTAATAGGAAATATATTTCCGACTATAAAATTCAAAGCCATAATGATTGGAGCTTGATTTAGATGAGTGATATTCCAGAAGAAAAGATAGAACATATAAAAGAAAAAATGAAAGAAGATAATATTAAATTTATCAGATTACAGTTTGTAGACATAAATGGTACTGTCAAAAACATTGTAATTCCATTCAATGGAGAAGACATGAGCGAATTATTTAACGAAGGAATGTTATTTGACGGTTCATCCATTGCAGGATTTGTCGGAGTTAATGACAGTGATTTAGTCTTAAAACCAGATATTGACACTTATTCAAGACTTTCATGGAGGCCTGAAGAATCTGCAACATGCAGATTTATCTGTGACATCTGGACAGCTGACAGAAAACCGTTTATAGGCGATCCAAGAGGAGTCTTAAAAAAATCATTAGCACACATTGCAGATATGGGATTGCAATACAATATCGGTCCTGAACCTGAATTCTTTATTGTGGATATTGATGAAAACGGATATCCTATGCCTTACGATAATGCAGGATACTTCGATGTTGAACCTTTAGACAAAGGTCCTGATTTCAGAAGAGAATTGACTTTAAATTTAGAAGACCTTGACTTTGAAGTCGAAGCTTCACACCACGAAGTGGCACCAGGTCAAAACGAGATTGCATTTAAATTTAAAGATGCTCTCAAAACAGCTGATGCAGTAATTACCTTCAAACAAGCTATTAAAGCGATTGTAGACAATATGGCAACATTTGACCAATTAGACTACAGAGTCACATTCATGCCAAAACCTTTCTTCGGCGTAAGCGGAAGTGGTATGCACTGTCACCAGTCAGTATTTAAGGGAGATAAAAACCTCTTTTCAAATCCAGATTCAGAAAATGGCCTTTCCAATGATGCACTTTATTTCATGGGAGGTTTACTCAAGCACGCTCCTGCAATAACAGCAATTACCAATCCAATCGTCAACTCATACAAACGTTTAGTTCCTGGTTTTGAAGCTCCAGTATACAGAGCATATGGTCTTAGAAACAGGTCTGCATTAATTAGAGTGCCTGCAGCTCGTGGAAAAGCTACACGTATTGAATACAGATCTCCAGACCCAGCATGTAACCCATACCTTGCATTCACCGTAATGCTTGAAGCAGGTATTGACGGAATCATCAATAAAATTGACCCTGGAGACCCTGTTGAAGACGACATTTACAAGATGACTGAAGAGGAAAGAGATGCAAGAGGCATTAAAGTATTGCCAACAAGTTTATGGGAAGCATACCACTCTTTAGAAGAAGACCCATTAATACTCAATGCATTGGGACCTCATGTCAGTGAAAAATTCTTAGAGCTCAAATACCAAGAATGGGACGAATATCGTGTCCAAGTATTCGGATACGAACAAAGAAAATATTTAGATATTTAAATCTAAATATTATTTTTTTTATTTTAAAAATCATGAAGTAGGCTTTTTAATGTCAGAATCAGAACACCGAATGATTGAAATTTTAAGGATATTGAGTGTGCAGGATAAACCTACAGGTTCCAAATTCATTGCAGATGAACTAAAAAATAAGGGATTTAATTTAGGCGAACGTGCAGTCAGATACCATATGCAGATTTTGGATGAAAAAGGATATACCGAAAGAATGGGATATTCCGGAAGGCAAATTACAGATTTGGGTCGTGAAAAATTAGAAAATGATATATTTAACTGACTTTAACTATATCGCACAAAGTGGAAATGTAGTTGTAAATACCTCAACCGTTTATAACGAAGAATCAATCAATATACTTAAAGAAATTTTTGAATGTGGTCTTTCTGTTAGTCCTTACGTTAATTTAAATAGGGTTGGAAATGGAGATGAAATTGAAGTGACAACACTTTGCGGTACAACAATTGATGGAATACTTTTAAACGAAGGAATTGCATCACAACTTCAATATGGCGGACTTCTAAAAATTGAAGATTCAAGGCCAATCAAATTCACAAACCTAATTTCCTACAAAAAAACATCAGTCACCCCGCTAGACGCATTTACAAACTCAAACCTAACATCTGTTTTAAATGTAATTACCGAAGGCAATGGGATTCTTCCCGCCAATTTCAGATTAATTCCAGGAGTTTGTCGACAAAGAACAATTGAAATACTTGACAAACTAAATAAAATAG
This sequence comes from uncultured Methanobrevibacter sp., assembly GCA_900320955.1. GTDB lineage: Archaea > Methanobacteriota > Methanobacteria > Methanobacteriales > Methanobacteriaceae > Methanocatella. The sequence continues at coordinate 4,442 of ONUN01000141.1, forward strand.
GAATTGGAGGAGTAATATCCATTTCCGAAGAGGGAAAAGATATCTTAGGAGTACCGGTTCCTGACGGAATGGTGGGTATTTGTATCATTGGAGGCGTAACACCATTTTGCGCACTTAAAGAACAAGGAAAAGAAATTGACATTAAGATAGCTGAAGAGATAAAGAACTTCAATGAATTGACCCCAATTACACCAACAATAAAACCTAGGTTAATGCCTGCAACAGAACATAATCAACCTAAAATACCGTTTTTACTATCTAAATCATGGAATCTAATTCAACAGGTCAATTTTGATGTTGAAAAAAGAAAAGGAAATATAATCTCAAATGTTTCATACCTTGACAAAAATCAACTGGATAAAGCATTGGACATCATGGATGAAACATACAACAACAATCCAAAATTCATAAATCCTTATTATAAACTCATTGATCATCCAACAGACAGCAATAAAATAGGAATAGCTACAATTTGTAGTTTGAGTATTGACGGATTATTGATAAACAACGGAATAATGAGCACTCCAAAATATGGAGGATTGCTTGAGTTAACAGAACCGCCTTTGTTAATTGAATTAATATCATACAACGGGACAACAATAGACCCGCACAACATATTTTTATCAAAAAATATGACCTCAATTACAGGCAATAACGGCACTACAAAAATATTAGCCAGTATAAAAGAAATTCCCAATATATCCAAAGATTATGCCGTTCATTTATTGGAAATTTTAAATAATATCGGATTTTCCATTTATAAAATAGGCAAGCCAAGAGAACTGGTATACAATGCAAAAGTGGACAACTATAATTTTGGCGTGATTGCTGGTGGCGGTCTTAATTCAATAGGTGCAATCAAAGAGAAGGGAATTGATATTGAAATCAAGGCAATTGAAAAACTGATTCCTTTTGAAAATATGGATAGACTGTAATCAGATTACAGAAACATCCACAACTTCACCATCTTTAGGTTTATGAACAAATTCAATGAGATCTTCTTCTACTTCATAAACATCTATTTCAACTGTAGCACCCAATTCACTTTCGTCAAGTGAAACCAAGAGTTTAAATCCTGGTTTTCCAAAATATTCTGAAAAATCAACATTTAAAACTTCCCCTGCTGCATAAATTCTATTATATGAAATTTCCAAAATATCATGAATTTTCACATTTTCTTTTAAATATGTTACAGCTTCTTTTGTTGTTAACTCCAATTCTTTCATGTTACACAACTCCCGTGATTAAAAATAGTTATTTTTAATTATATATAAATGTTTGTATGTTAACGAACAAAAAAATTTTTGATAAAAAAAATCGATTACTGGAGATTTAAAGAATCTCGATAATCAACTCTTCATCATCATGAATATGGCGCATTTCTATTAAATCATCAGCAATTTCTTTAA
>ONUN01000143.1 GCA_900320955.1 uncultured Methanobrevibacter sp.
AAAAAAATTGATTGAAATGACAAGCTTTGACAGAATCTTTTATGCAAACAGCGGTGCTGAAGCAAATGAAGGAGCTATCAAACTTGCAGTGAAATACACAGGAAAAAGCGAAGTCATATCAACTGTCGAATCATTCCATGGAAGGACAGTCGTGACACTTGCTGCAACTGGACATGAACATTATCACGAACCGTTCAAGGCAATACTTCCTAAAGGTTTTATAAATGTTCCATACAATGATATTGAAGCGATGAAAGAAGCAATAACCGAAAATACTGCAGCAATCATTGTTGAACCTATTCAGGGTGAAGGCGGAATTAACATCCCTGATATGGAATACCTCAAGGAAATAGAAAAAATCTGTAAGGAAAAGGACATTGTTTTCATTGTCGATGAGGTTCAGACAGGTTTTGGAAGATGTGGAACACTGTTTGCACATGAACTCTTTGATGTAAAACCTGACATCATGACAATGGCTAAAGGTATCGGTGGAGGAGTTCCAATGGGTGGAATCCTTGCAACAGAAAAGGTTGCCAGTGCATTCGTACCTGGAGATCACGGAACCACTTTCGGTGGAGGACCTCTTGTATGTGCTGCAGCAAATGCTGTTTTAGACACTATTGTTGATGAAAATATCCTTGACAATGTTAATGAGGTTGGAGACTACTTCATTTCAGAGCTTAAGAAATTAGACAAGGACATTATAGCTGATGTAAGAGGAAAAGGTCTTATGATTGGTGTAGAACTTACCAAACCTGGAGCTGAATATGTGGACAAACTCCGAGAAGCAGGATTTTTAATCAACTGTACTGCAGACAAGGTCTTGAGATTCGTTCCACCACTTATAATTACAAAAGAAGAAGTCGACAAGTTTGTAAAAGCTTTGGATGAAATTTTATAAGGTTAAAGAGGTTTTATTTATGGCAAGGCGGGTAGAATATTTATGCAATACGTGCGGATATACTTACACTTCCATAGATGAAATATTTTGGATTGACGAAACAGGTCAGGTTAACATAAAGCCATTGGTAAAGTCTACATCTGCTGAAAGCTCTATTGCACCGGTCAAAGGATTTTTTGCCAAATATTATTGCTATGAATGTCAAAAATTCATAAACAAGTTCATAATATATAAGAAATCTCCTGAAATGGATGACGGTGAAATAATTCAGATGATTGAGGATTCCAGTGATGATTCAAAAATCATTCAGTTTGATGACGAGTTTCAAAGATGCATAGAATGCGGAAGCGAACTTGCCTCAAAGGCAGATTACTCATTTGCACTGGACACGGACGATGAATTCCACATAGGTGAAGACGATTATGACTTTTCAAAGGGCAATAAATTCAAATTTGCCGGAGTCTACCATGGCTATTTCTGTTCAAACTGTAAAAAGCAAATCAATAAATTTGTAATAACAGAAAATAACGCAAATTTTACGGATTCTGAAATCAAAGCTATTCTAAAAGATCATACCAATGACCTGACAATATTCATTCGCCGTGATTTTGACATATGTCCTGACTGCGGTGAAGAAGTATACTACCTGGATCAGAACGCCACATGCCCAAAATGCAGAAGAGATAGTTTAACCATTGTAGACCATATGATGGTGGACTAAATCTTTCCTTTTCTTTTTTTCAATATTTTTTCAAGAGATGTAGAAATCTCCAATGTTTCAATCTTTTCCAAATCAGCCCACATCCAGTCTGTGTGCTCTTCGCTTATTTTCACATCACCTGAGACATCATCAAGATACATAATAAGCTGCACGGTTCTTTTGTGCATATAATCGTTTTGAACAGCTTCACAGAAGTCCCCCACTTCACAGTCAAGATTTGTTTCCTCCTTGATTTCCCGAACAAGGGCGTCTGCAAAGTGCTCTTTCTTTTCGACTTTTCCGCCCGGAAGCTCCCACATCTCAGGATCAGTTCTGCTTTTAGGATGTCTTTTTACAATCAATATCTCATCATCACTGTTTTTGATGACTCCCCTAACTGTTAGTCCATATGCCGGTTTCATTGTATCACTACATTACTTTTTCAAGTTACACATTAATAACTTGAACGGAAATTCCATTTCTTAGACAAATTTTAAATAAAGCGAAATCCATAATTATAAGCATAATGTAACTTTTTTAGGAGTTTTAATTATGGATTTAAATATAAAAGTTAACGACAAAAACCACCTTGATATCGGTGGAGCAGATGCAGTTGATATTGCAGAAGAATTCGGAACTCCAACCTTTGTAATTGATGAAAACAGGATAAGAGAAAACTATAAAAAATTTTATGGTGCATTTTCAAAATATTATCCTGACTTCAAAGTGTTCTATGCATGTAAAGCAAATACCAACATTGCTGTGATGAAAATTTTGGAAAGCGAAGGCTGCTGTATTGATGCAGTATCTCCTGGTGAAGTTCATATATCCAAAATGGTCGGATTTTCCGGTGACAGGATTCTTTTCACAGGTAACAACATTACAAACGAAGAGCTAAAATATGTCCATGATGAAGGTGTTGTCCTAAACATCGATTCAGTTTCAGCATTGAAAAGATTAGCTAAAATGGTCGATCCTGAAGGATTAAAACTTTCATTCAGGGTAAACCCAATGGTAGGTGCAGGACATCACGAACACACCATTACTGGTGGTGTAATGAGTAAATTTGGTATAATGGACAATGAGGCCGTTGAAGTTTACAAATTAGCTAAAGAATTAGGATTCGACCCAATCGGTATGCATTCCCACATCGGATCTGGAATCTTGGACCCTGAACCATTCAAATTAGCTGTTGAATCAACTATGGACATTGCAGGACAAGTTCATGAAGAAACAGGAATCAACTTTGAATTCATCGATTTCGGTGGAGGTATAGGTGTTCCTTACACTCCTGATGAAAAACTTCTTGATTTGGACAAATTTGCAGAAGTCAATATAGGATTGTTCAAAGAGAAATTGGAAAAATACGGTATGGGAGAACCTACAATGTTTTTAGAACCTGGAAGATACCTTGTTGCTGATGCAGCTGTACTTCTCGTAACCGTAAACAGCGTAAAACAAAGCTACAGAAAATTCATTGGTGTAGACGCAGGTTTCAACACACTTCAAAGACCGGCAATGTACGGTTCATACCACCATATTGTAGATGCAAGCAGAATGGATGCTCCTAACACCCAGGAAGTTGACGTTGCAGGTAACGTATGTGAATCAGGAGACCTCTTTGCACGTGACAGGCCTCTTCCGGACATCGAAGAAGGTGACATTTTAGGAATCATGAATGCAGGCGCATATGGTTTCACCATGTCTTCACATTATAATTCAAGACCTTTACCATCAGAAATACTTGTCAGTGATGGTAAATGCTCAGTTATTCGTGAAAGAGAAACATTTGATGATTTATATGCTAAACAAAGCATTCCACCACACTTAAAATAAGTTGATACCATGGTAGATTTAAAAGGATTAAAATTTTCAAAAATGCACGGAATCGGGAATGACTTTCCTATAATTGATGAAAGCAAAGGTAAAGTCATACCTGAAGAGGATAAGCCTGAAGCATGCAGATTCTTATGCCACAGAAACTTTGGAGTAGGTGGAGATGGCGTATTGTTTGTAGAGCCATCAGATGTTGCTGATATCGGGTACAGAATGTTCAATCCTGATGGAAGCGAAGCTGAAATGTGTGGAAATGGAATTAGGTGCTTTGCAGATTTCGTATACAGAAAAGGCATCCTAAAACAGGAAAAAATGACCGTTGAAACTCGTGCAGGAATTAAAACTATAGAAATTACATTGGAAAATGATGAACCTGCATTATTTAAAGTTGATATGGGTTTATCTACCTTTAAAACTCCTGAAATTCCAATGACTGCTGATGT
>ONUN01000148.1 GCA_900320955.1 uncultured Methanobrevibacter sp.
AAGCAATTAGTTGAATAATCATTTATTTTCTTTATTTTTTTTTAAATATTTTTTAGTATTACTCTTTTCTAATTTCAACTATCATTATTTATCATTAACATTTATAAGGTATTTCAAACATATTTAGTAATAATTAAATTATTTATTATGGGGATAGATATGTTAACATCTGTACAAAAAGAAATTTTACAAACCCTAATTAACTTATACCAGTCTTCCAGTGGTAAATCAATTAAAGGTGAAGATATTGCTGAGGTTATGGGCAGAAATCCGGGAACAATTCGTAACCAAATGCAATCCTTAAGAAGTTTAGGTTTAGTTAAAGGTGTACCTGGTCCTAGAGGCGGATACAAACCAACAATTGAAGCTTATCACTCTTTAAACATTTCAGTTTCTGATCAGGATTCAAAGGTGCCTATTTATAAAAATGGAAAAAAAGTGGAAGATGTTTCTGTTGCTAAAATTGAATTCACTAGTGTTCCTCAACCTAGTGAATGTGAGGCGGCAATTAAAATTTTAGGAAGTATTAAAGATTTAAATCTTGGAGATACCATTAGTATTGGTCCAACACCAGTAAATAATTTGGGAGTTATTGGTGAAATTGTAGGAAGAGATGATATGGACAATATTTTACTGGTTGATACCACTACAATCAGAAGTATTCCAAAGCAATCTGTCGGAGATATTGCAAGTAGGGATGTGATATCATTTAAAATAGATTGTTCCGTTAAAGAAGCTGCTAAAAAGTTAGTTGATAATGAAATCGACGGAGCACCTGTTATTAAAGATGGTAAGGTTGTAGGAGTGTTTACATTAACAGACCTTGTTCAGGCAATAGCTGATGATAATGAAAACAAGAGTGTCGGTGAGTTAATGTCAACAAATGTGGTAATCGTTAATGAAGATTTAAAAATAGCTAATGCAATTGAAGTTATGCTTAAAAAATCTATTTCTCGATTGATTATTGCAGATAATGATAATAATTTACTTGGAATTGTTACAAGAACAGATTTAATAAATATTATTACTAATTTAGAACAATTTCCAATTGTAACCAATTAATTTTTAAGTGATTTAATGAAGGTAAATCAAATTAATGTTAATCAAGATATGAAAGTAGCTGATTTGTTAAATCAGTTTGATGAATCCGGTGTTTTGGGTGCTGGTAAGGTTGCACGCGCTTGTAATATATTGACTGATATGATTTTAGATGATGATATGAGTGTATTTTTAAGTTTAGGTGGTCCTTTAATACCTGGAGGTATGAGAAGTATTGTCACAAAAATGATTGATGAAGGCCATGTTGACTTGATTGTAGCAAGCGGTGCAAATATTACTCATGACCTTGTTGAAGCTTTTGGAGGATCTCATTATCGACATGAAGGAAAAGATGATGAAGAACTGAATGAAGAAGGCATAGGTCGTATTGCGGATATTAATGTTGGATCTGATGATTTTGAAATTTTTGAAGAGGAAATTATTAAAATCTTTGAAAAAATCGCTTCAAAAAAGAAAGTTATTTCAATTCAGGAATTGCTTTATGAAATAGGATTGCAGGTTGATGATGAAAACTCATTCGTTGCAACCGCTGCAAGAAACGATGTTCCGATTTTCGCACCAGGGCTTATTGATTCAATGATGGGCCTTCAATTGTGGATTTTTTCACAGGACAATGATTTTACTATAAGTGCTGCAGGGGACATGCCTTTATTGTCCGATATTGTTTTTGATTCTAAAAAAGTAGGGGCAATCCTTTTAGGAGGAGGTCTTACTAAGCATTACACCTTGGCATCAAATGTGATTAAGGGCGGTCTTGATGCTGCTATTCAAATTACTATGGACAGGCCTGAAGCGGGTAGTTTAGGTGGCGCTCCACTTGAAGAGGCAAAGTCATGGGCAAAGGCTAGATGTGGATCCAGTCTTGCAAGTGTTGTTGGAGATGTTACCGTTATTTTCCCATTGATTTATGCTGCGGCATTAGATAAAATCAGTAGTGATTAAATGAGTTATATTATTTTAACATTATTATTCATTTTATCTGGATTTTTCATGAAGTATTCAGATGATTTATTTGACATTAATCATAATTTGGCTTACGCAAGCATTTTTGGAATTTTATGCGGTATTGCATCAGGATTGGCTACAATTTACAGTATTGAAGCTGCTTATATTTTCATAGGTATTTTAATAGGAAATCTTATAGCTTTTAAGGTGGATGGCATTCATCATTTGGTTACATTGATTTGCTTTATTATTGTCTTGTTGATTGGTGGAATTCCTGAATTAAGTTTTATTGTTCTGCTGATTTGTATTTTTGCCGCATTTCTAGATGAAGTGGGTCATGAACTAATAAGTAATGTTACAGAAAATCGATTTTTAAATTTATTTTTTGAATATCGCTGTGTGATGAAAGTCGTAATATTATTGCTTGCGATTTGTGGTGTATTTAACATTTGGATATTTGTTTGCTTTTTGATGTTTGAATTATCCTACGAATTTGCAGGAATTATTAAAAATTTGAATTAAAAAAGAAGTAAAAAAAGGAATTTAAAATTCCTTTAATTTAGTCATCTCCGAGATCGATGCCCATTTTAGCTGCTACTCTTGCGAGTAATACTGTAACGAGTACTGCAATGATGGTTACAACGATAGCGTAAATGAATAGACTAGGAAGAGCATCTCCAGTACCGATGAAATTTTCGATTAATTTTTGGATTGCACCATTCCATGCTAAACCTGCAACGAATGCGAATGCAGTTGTAATTAATCCTAAAATAGTTTCCATGATTAATTTTGTTACTTCGTTTGCCATATTTATTTCCCTCCATTTAAATAAATTTGTTCAAAGATAATAAGAACAATGTTATTTTTATTTCTTTTAATTAAAATAGTTTAGTTTTATTTCAATGATTCGATTAATTTTGCACATGATTCTTTTGGATTATCTGATTCGTAAATACTTCTTCCAACAATAATTGCATTTGAATATTCTAATGTTTTTTTACCATCTCCTCCTTGCTTTCCAACACCTGGAGAGATGATATATGAATCTTTTCCAACAATATCGCGTATATCTGATAATCTGTCAAGTCTGGTTGCTGGTGCAACATAGTTTGTGATTCCCATATCAACACCCATCTGAGCTATTGCATCTGCATTTTTTTGCAGAAACATTTTGGCTCCAGGATGTGACATTTCTGTTAGTAGGAACAGTTCTTTTCCATGTTTGTTTGCCATATCGAGGCATGCCTGGACACTGTCAGATCCGACAAATCCATGACATATGATTGCATCTGCTCCTGCTTTGAATGTTTCATCGCAGATTTTTTCGTTTGTCGCATCAATATCTGCCACTTTAAAGTCACAAATTACTTTAAATCCAAATTCTTCTTTCAGTTTGTTTATTATTTCAAGGCCTTCAGCAAGTGCTAGAGGATATCCGATTTTAATTGTATCGATGTATTCATTAATTGAATCGCAAATTTCAATAGCTTCGCTTTCGCTCATCACGTCGAGTGCTAAAATTAAGTTGTTTTTTATGTTCATGGTATCATCTTTTAGTTTTTCCATATCAAAATAATTAGGTTATCCTAAATTTTGTTTAATGTATTACTAATAATATTTATATATAATAAGGTATATAATATCATTATCAATAAAACTTTAATAAAT
>ONUN01000003.1:0-4582 GCA_900320955.1 uncultured Methanobrevibacter sp.
AATTGAAATTGAAGGCTTCGAAATATCCATTAATAAAAATCAATTTTTATCCGATTTTTACTCAGAAGGAATAATCGTTAAAGATAAAAAATATAATCCAAAAATCACATTTGTTCTTCCAGTATATAATGTTGAAAAATATTTGCCGGAGTGTTTGGATTCAGTCATTAATCAAACAATGGACGATATTGAAATAATTTGCATTGATGACGGGTCAACTGATAACTCTTTGGAAATTTTAAAAAAATATCAAAAAAAGGATAATCGAATTAAAATTTTCTCTTTTACAAATAAAGGATTAGGGCCTGCCAGAAATAGGGGTATTGATAGGGCGCATGGCGAATATGTCGCATTTGTTGATACTGATGACTGGTTGGAACTAGATTTTTGTGAAAAAATTTATGAAAATGCTAAAAACAATAATTCTGACATTGTTTTGTTCAATGCTATTGAAGAATATGAAACTCATCAAAAAGAAAGAATCTACTTCAATAAAGAAACCATAGAAAATCCTAAAGATTTTATATTTGATTTTAAATGGAATTCACGTTTTGTTTTAAATAATTATTTCACTGCATGGTCTAAATTACACAGAACAAAATTTCTAAAAGAGAATAATATTCGATTCCCCAGCACATTATTTGAAGATATTGAGTTTCAGGTTGAATCCTTTCTTAAAGCAAAGAGAATATCTTATAATCCAACAATTTTTTACCATTATAGAAAGGAAAATCCCGAATCAATCATGAACTCTTTAAAAGATGATGAATGCTTTTGTATTTTTGGAATAATAGATAATGTTGAGAACCATATTAGAAATTTAAATGTTTATGAACGTTTTGGAATGGATTTTATAAAGCTTAAAATAAGGCAATTTAAAGAAAAATTTAGCTCTACAACATTACTGTTTAAAGTTGAATTCTTTAAAAAAATAAAAATGGAATTTATAAAAATGAGGTTAAATGAAGAGATTTTAAGAAAATTGCCTGGAGACCTTGTTAAATTCTATAATGATATCTTAAACTCTGAATCATATGTTGAATTTTATCAGATAACAAATAATTTTAATAATAAGCTTCATAATTTTCAATTTAATAAATATTTTTCATATAACTCAGCATTATTTAGTAATGTCTCTTATGAAACAGAAATTATTGTTAATGAAGATTCTGTTAGTAATATTATTGTTAACCAACTTCAAAATGACTTATTAAATAATAATTTATTAATGTTTAAAGCTTATGAGAAAATAAAAGATTTAGATATTTTCAACATTCCATATTTTATCAAAAAAACAAAATATCATTCTGAAATTGATTCATTATTGTATTATTTATATCTGGGTGAGGATATCAACAATCCTACTCACTTTTTTGATAATGAGTTTTATTTAAAAAATTATCCTAATTTAGTTAATTTTAATATTGATCCTTTTGTTTATTTTGTATTATATGGACAATACGAAGGTAAAAATAATATTAATCCCAATTTTCAGTTAAGGTCTCCTAATCGACGATTACTAAATAAAGAAATTAAAAAGATTAATAAATACAATATTCCGGAAGGTGATGAAGTAAATTTAATTATTTCATTAACTTCATTTCCAAAAAGAATACATAATATTAAATACACTATTTTATCATTATTCAAACAATCCGTAAAACCTAAAAAAATTGTTTTATATTTGGCGGAAGAAGAATTTCCAAATAAAGAAAATGACATTCCATTGGATTTGTTATTATTTAAAAATTGGGGATTAGAAATTCGATGGTGTGAAAATACTCGTTCATATAAAAAATTAATTCCAGCATTATCTGATTTTCCAAATGAAATAATTGTCACTGCTGATGATGATGTATATTATTATGAAGATTGGTTAAAAATATTATGGCAAGAGCATGAAAAATATCCTCAAGATATTATAGCTCACAGGACAAGGATAGTCACATTCGATGAAAATAATAATATTGATTGTTACAACAAGTGGGATATATCATATAATCCTACTGAAGGTTCTTTTTTAAATTTCTTTACAGGGGTTGGGGGAATATTATATCCTAAAAATTCATTACATCCAGATGTTTTTAAAAAAGAATTATTCGAGGAATTATGTCCTTATGGGGATGATATTTGGTTTTGGGGTATGGCTATTTTGAATAATACTAAAATTAGAATTCCTAATAATTGTATCCCTTACTTAAATGAAACTGAAGTTATGAGAGAACTGGTTAATGGACAAATAGGTTCATTATGGGCATATAATGTAGGTGGAGGGAATGATTATCAATTGAAAAATTTATTTAATCATTATCCTAAAATTAAAGAAAAAATTTTAAATGAAAAGCAATTAGGGGAATCATCATGAGTTTTAAATTTTCATTAGTTATTTTATTAAATGAATTTGACGAATCAATGATTAAAAATTGTTTTAATTCTCTATTAAATCAATCTTTAAATGATATTGAAATTATTTGCATCACTACTTCTCCATCAGATTATCTTGATAATTTAGCAAATAATGATGCTCGTTTTACCATATTAACTTCAGAATATAAAAACCTTAAAAATGTTGGTTTAAATTATTCTTCAGGAGAATATGTATCATTTATTGACTGCAATGATTGGGTTGATTTTGATTTTTGTGAAAAAGCATATTCAAAGGCCAAAAAAGATAATGCGGATGTTTTAATTTATAAAGTTTTAGAATATGAAAATGAAAAGTTATACAAAAATTATTTTTATGAATTTTTTAGTTTTGAAAATGATTTATTTGAAACAACATTTACTTTTGATGAAATTATAGATAGCTTATTCACTATTCCTCAAGGAATCAATAATAAAATTTATAGAAGAGAATATTTAAAAGAGAATTCAATTGAATTTATAGAAAATACAAGTTTTGATGAGATGATATTCTTTTTTAAATCAGTTTTAAATGCTAAAAAAATTTCATTATTGCATGATTATATTTACTTTAAGAAAATAAAAACTTCTAATAATGTTCCAAATAATATTTTAAAAGATTTAGTTGAAGCTACAAATAGGGTTATTTCTATTTTTATAGAACATAATGCTTTCAATTTATATAAACAAGAAGTATTAAATTATAAACTTGACTTAATAAGATATTGGTATTTGATGCTAAATGATTTTATTCAGCAAAAACATTTTAATCTTATTCGTGATGATTTGCTTTCAATTGATGACGAGGAGTTTTTAATTAATCCAAAGATATTTTTATCTGAACAAAATTTATTTTTTTATGAAAGTTTTTTAAAATTTAACCAATGGGATATGATAAATTTAATTTATAAAAATAATCAACTTAAACAGAAATTCAATGAATCAATTGAAATAAATGACTCTTTTAAGATAGAAATAAGTAATTTGGGTCAGAAGAATGCTGATTTGGTTAGTAAAAATGATATGTTGGAATCTGAGTTAAGTAGTTTAAATGGGGTTAATGAGGATTTGGTTAATAAGAATAAAAGTTTGGATGTTCAGATTTCTAATTTGGGTCAGAAGAATGCTGATTTGGTTAGTAAAAATGATATGTTGGAATCTGAGTTAAGTAGTTTAAATGGGGTTAATGAGGATTTGGTTAGTAAAAATAAAAGTTTGGATGTTCAGATTTCTAATTTGGGTCAGAAGAATGCTGATTTGGTTAGTAAAAATGATATGTTGGAATCTAAGTTAATTAATTTGAATAATATTAATTCTGAATTAAAATTAAAATTGAATAACTCTCAGATGTCAATAAATAAGACAATTGTTGAAGTAAATGAAAAAAATAATATGTTAAATTCTCAATTGAAAAAACAATCGATTGTATTGGGCAGATTAAATGAAAATAATAGAATTTTAATCCGAAGTAATAAATATTTGATAAAAAAATTATCATCTAAAAAAGAAAGAAGTAATGTTAAATCGTTATTGTTACATAAATTTAAATAAATATATTATTTAATTTAATAAGTATTATGTTGTATTGGATAAATAGACTATAAATATGAGGATAAATGATGTCTCAAAAAATATTAAATTTGGATGATTTGATTAAAGAATTTGAAAAACATAAAAAAGAGATTTATAATTTTGAAGAGAATTCCAAAGATCAAATTTCCTCTTTAAAAAAAGAAATAAAAATAGTTAAAGAGTTAAATAATAAAACTAAAGATTTTTTATTATTGGAATTGGAATCTAATTTGGATAAACAAAATCAATTTAAATTAAAACTTGATTCTCAAGAAGAATTTTATAATAATACTATTAAGTTGCTAAATAATGAAAATACTGAAAGAAATAATGAATTATGTATCTTAAATGAAAAATTAGGAAAATTAAAATATATTATTGAAGATAATGAAAAAATTTTAAAATCTTTAGAATTAAAAAATAAGGAACTCATCAATCAAAATGAGAGTTATTTGGAAGATAAAAATAAATTAACAAATGAAATAAATGTTTTAAATGATTTTATTTCTGATAAGGATAATGTGATTAATGATTTGAATGTTAAGGTTAGTTCTTTGCAGGATTCTAATGTTGATAAGGATAATGTGATTAATGATTTGAATGTTAA
>ONUN01000003.1:4636-6403 GCA_900320955.1 uncultured Methanobrevibacter sp.
TTGAATGTTAAGGTTAGTTCTTTGCAGGATTCTAATGTTGATAAGGATAATGTGATTAATGATTTGAATGTTAAGGTTAGTTCTTTGCAGGATTCTAATTCAGATAAAGATGTTTCATTGAAGGATTTAAATGCTGAAATTAATCTGATGAATGAATTAATCATTGAAAAAGATGTTTTATTTAATGATTTGAAAGATGAGATTGATGTTTTTAAAGAGTCAAATTTGAACAAAGACACTGAAATTATCTCATTAAATAATAAATTATCTGATTTGGAAGCAAATATTTCTAATAAGATTAACGAAATCGACGAATTGAATATTAAAATTAGTGATAATGATAAAATTAATAATAATATTTCATTGCAAAATAATGAATTAAAACAAGAAATTTCAAATAAAAATAATCAAATTGCACAATTAACTAAATCCAATGACGATATTGAAAATAAAAATCAATCGTTATTAACTGAAAATACTGGACTGAAAAACCAAATTGATAATATGTCTAATGAATTTAATGATGCATTTAGTTCATTAAATGAAAAATTAAAGTTATTGGAAAAAACATCTGAGGAAAAAGAAAATATTATAAATTCTTTGAATGATGAAATAAATATTCTTAAATCAACAATTCATGAAAAAGATAAAACTATTAAGTATTTAAAAGGATAGGATAATATGAGTAATTATTATGATATTAATGCAATTAATTTTATTTTTTATAGATTCAAAGTTAAAAATGTTATTTTTATTGGGTTTTTCAAGGGAATTGATCAAATTCAAGAATATTGTAATGACAACAATATTGCATATAAATTCATAGATTTGAATGAAGATAATGCGAATAATATTTCAGAGCACCTTCCTTTGAATAAATTAAATAATATACAAAATTATGATGCTATTTTTTTAAATGATGATGCTAATTGGTATACTATTTATAATGAATTAAATATTATCAAAAATAATAATGAAGAGTTTCCTTTAGTTTTCATATGTAATAATGTTTTTCCTTATCAAAGGAGAGATTCTTACAGAAATCCAAAAAGTATTCCCAAAGAATTTTTAAATGAATTTTCTGATGAATTTGTATACAATAACATATCTCTTTATGATGGTTTATTTCATGCTATCGATGAAAACACCCCTAAAAATGGTGTATTGACTGCTATTGATGATTTTTTATCTGAAAATGGTTCTATTGGATTATCCAATATAAAATTTATTGATGGAATCACAATTTTATATCATAAAAATTCTATTAGTTCTATTAGGTGGGATAAATTAGAAGAAGATTTAAAAGATCAGTCTGTTGAACTTCAAGAATTTTCAGATAATATAATTCAAAATAATTATTTAACCGACTATATATCTAAATTTAATGCGTTTAATGATAGTTATAGCAATATTGCCGAATTTGAAAATGAAATAACTAAAAAAGATAATATGATTTCAGAATATGAAAACATAATTAAAATTCATAATGCTGAATTAGATTATAAAAATAGTCAGATTAAGGGTATGGATTCAAAATTGAATCTTAAAGACAGTAAAATTAGAAATATGGAGTCCAAACTGAATAACTATGAAACTGAGATTAATGATTTAAATAATCAGGTAGTTAAATTTAATGAAGTCAGTTTACAAGATAAAAAAAGTAATGATGAGCTTAATAATCAGCTTCGGGATGCTAATTCTCAGATTAATTCTTTGAGGTCTGAGTTGGATTTGAAAGGTCATGATTTTAAAAATAAGGAGTTGGAG